>CAZDQC010000091.1:0-3227 GCA_964507245.1 uncultured Rhodospirillaceae bacterium | reverse complement strand
AGCGGCAAGTCTACCATCGCAAATCTCCTCCCCCGCTATTACGACCCAAGCGCGGGACGCATCACGGTAGACAACGTAGAGATCCGGGAGGTCACTATTGCCTCCCTGCGCCAAGCTTTGCGGGTAGTGCAGCAGGACAGTTTTCTATTCACCACGACCCTTGAAAACAACATCGCTTACGGTGATCCCTGGGCCGATGACGCCATGGTGCAGGGCGCGGCCTCCACCGCGCAAATCGACGGCTTTGTCGGTACCTTGCCCGAAGGCTACCACACTCTGGTGGGGGAGCGGGGCGTCTCTCTCTCCGGTGGGCAAAAACAACGGGTTGCCATCGCGCGGGCCGCCATGCTGGAGGCGGCGGTTCTGGTCTTCGACGATTCCACGGCTGCCATCGATGCTGAAACAGAGCGGCGTATCCGTTCCGCCTTAGCAAAACACACCGCCCATTGTGCCACAATTATCATCTCACACCGCCTGGGGGCACTGCGTCATTCGGACGAGATCATTTTTCTAGAAGCGGGGCGAATTCTGGAGCGGGGCGATCATGACAGCCTGATCGCCCAGGGCGGCCGATACGCCGCCCTGTTCGCTATTCAAAGCCAGGATGATGTTGAGGAGAAAGCTATACAATGAGTACCGTGTCTCTAGATAAAGGTCGACCGCCCCGCGCCGTCGTGGGTAGCCAGGTGAGCCATGATGAGGAGATGTTTGGCGCAGCCTTTGACGGCAAAGTGGTGCGCCGCTTTTTTACCTATGTCCAACCGTACAAGCATCGTATCTACATTGCCCTGTTTTCGGTGCTGGTCTTCACTGGCGCGCAGCTGGCCATTCCTCTGGTGATCCGCCACGCCATTGACGAGGCTCTGATGGCGCAAGGAGGCAATGAGACAATTCTACAGTTAGCCATGGTCGCGTTCGGAGTAATCATTCTGATTAACTATGGCGTTAGTTATACGCAGGATCTTTTGGTGGGCTTGACAGGAGAAAACGCAATTTTTGACCTGCGCAGAGCCATGTTCGTACATCTACAAAGCGTAGGTCTGTCCTTCATGGATAAGACAGAAATTGGCCGCATGATGTCCCGCCTGCAGGGGGACGTGAATAGCCTTCAGGAATTTCTGGAGAACTCCATAACCGCAATCGGCGATTTGGTGCTGCTGGTGGGTATTGTCATCATTATGCTGGTGCTGGATTTCTGGCTCGGCCTACTTACTTTGTCCGTTGTACCCGTGCTGCTTTTCGTGCGTCTGGTATGGCTCCCCCGTGCCCGCATCGCCTTCCGCACGGCTCGCGAGACCAATTCCTCTGCAAACGGCGCACTGGCCGAGGGTATACACGCAGTTCGTACCGTCCAGGGCCTGGGGCGGGAGGTGGTAAATTTTGATCTGTTTACGGAAAAGGCGGCGGAGAACCTACGCAGCCATCTCCGCTCCGCTAAATTCGCGCAGGCCATGGTACCTATTGTAGATACCTTGACTGGCATCGCCATGGGCATAATTGTGGTGGTTGGCGGTACTTTGGTGCTCGACAATGCCCTGGACGTGGGTGTCATGGTGGCGTTCTTGTTCTATGTGCAGCGATTTTTCGACCCTATTCGCAGCTTGACCCTCCAATACAGCGTCATGCAAAGGGCCATGGCTTCGGGCCAGCGCATTTTCGAGGTGCTAGAAGTACCCATCGTCATCGCTGACAAACCCAAGGCCATCATTCCCGATCGTATAAAAGGTGAAATTTCCTTCGAGGGCGTCACCTTCGGCTATGCCCGCAACCAGATCGTGTTGAAGGATATCAGCTTCAACGTTAGACCGGGCGAAACTGTGGCCCTCGTGGGACCCACGGGATCCGGCAAGACCTCCATCACTGCGCTGTTACATCGATTTTACGAGGTATGGGAAGGCTCCATTAAAATCGACGGTGTCGACCTGCGCGACCATGCCAAGGCCGCGTTGGGGCGTCATATTGCCATGGTGCTGCAGGACCCATTCCTGTTTACGGGTACCATTCTGGAGAATATCCGATACCGAACCTCATCGGCCAGTCGGACCGACGTGGAACGGGCCGCAACCGTCGTCGGTGCCCACGATTTTATAGAACGCCTGCCGAATGGCTATGACACCAGGCTGGAACAACAAGGCAGTAATTTATCAATGGGCCAGCGACAATTACTCAGCTTCGCCCGCGCCCTAGTGGCTGACACCAAAATCCTGATCCTGGACGAGGCTACCGCTAACATCGATAGCTACACTGAACAGCAGATCCAGATCGCGCTCAAACGCCTGTTGCGAGGCCGCACCGGTATCGTCATTGCCCACCGACTAGCCACGGTGCGCGGCGCCGACCGCATCATCGTTCTACAGGAAGGCCGCATTGTCGAAACCGGCGACCACGACGCTTTGATCGCAAACAAGGGGCTTTATGCACGCCTGTACGCTCTGAACTATGCCTCGTTCGACGACATTCCCGGAGATGTGCTGGCGGATGTAATTGCAGATCAAACGCGGACTTAAGATGAGCCTTTTGTATCCCCGTAAACAAATTGAATTCAATTAGTTCTGAGTCCAACAGTCCGCAAGGGGTCGCCAATATCATTAGACGGCAGATATTGGTATTAGATTACCCAGACAGAAAGTCTAAATATTAGTTCAATTCGATAGGCGGATAAAATTCTCCTGTTTCAGACACAGTGACTGCGCGATTTGGGCCATTTGGCATACGACTTGAGAGGGTACTCATGAGTGGAAGTATCGTTATTTTTGGACCCTCGGGCCTTGTAGGCGGGGCCGCTTTGCGTCATTTCGATGCTTTGCCCGGTTGGAACGTGACAGCGCTATCCCGGCGGCCACCAGCGTTTGATCATGGCGCACGCTTCATTCCTCTAGATCTGATGGATCGAACCACTTGCGAAGATGTCTTGCGGCAGTTGTCAAATACTACCCACATCATTTACACCGCGCTTTACGAACAGCAGGATGTAATCCGAGGCTGGCGGGCCCAAGAACAGATGAGAACTAACGCCGCCATGCTCCGAAATGCCCTCGAACCACTAGATGCAGTAGCCAAAGGCTTGTGTCACATCTCTCTGTTTCAAGGTACCAAGGCTTATGGAGCGCATCTGCGCCCGCCGCCCGTGCCAGCACGCGAGCGATGGGAACGCAATGACCACCAAAACTTTTACTGGTACCAGGAAGACTTTGTGCGGGATCAGCAAAAGGGCAAGCCATGGTATT
>CAZDQC010000090.1:0-14198 GCA_964507245.1 uncultured Rhodospirillaceae bacterium | reverse complement strand
GATTGCTAGTGGTCGCAAAACATGATGCCGCCCATGTGGGTTTGAGCACCCTGTTTGCCCGGCATGATATTCAGCGGCGCTACCGCGCATTAGTCTGGGGTCGGCCGCTCCAGGTTGAGGGCCGTGTAGAGGGCAATATCGGTCGAGATCCAAACCAACGAAAAAAGATGGCGGTCGTGTCTGCGGGTGACAAGCCGGCGGTAACCCATTATAAACTTATACAGACATTTGGTTCGGTCGCTGCGGTCGTCGATTGCCAACTGGAAACCGGGCGTACCCATCAGATCAGGGTACATATGACGTCTCTGGGCCATCCTGTTTTGGGCGACCCGCTCTACGGTCGCGAGCGCCGGAGCCGAATAGCCGGATTGCACGATAAATTGAGCCTCGCGGTTAAAAATTTCCGACGCCAGGCCCTGCACGCAGTCGAGCTTGGCTTCCGTCACCCTGTGGTTGGCCAGGACTTGAAATTCCGCTCCAATCCCCCACATGAGATGCAGACGCTGCTGGATCAGTTTCAACGGTTAGATAACGACTGATCGCCTTGTGGGCGTCGTGCTGGTTGGGTGTAAGGAGATGTGGAGGGGAAGAGCCATTCGGTTCGGGTTTCTTGACATTATCGTTATATTTCAGTAACATAAAGACTAGCACAAATACTGACAGAGTATTTTTTCAATCAACGTGCCGTCATACGGCGCATGGGCGAAGTCATGGGTGCAACCAATACAAAGACCATAGATTCAGAATCCGACGCCAAGATGTCGGCTAGTTCTATCCAAGGCGCAACGATCCTGAATTCGGCCACCACCAGTGAGAACAAAGGCCGGGATGCCGGGATAAACTTGCCGCCGGCACCAACACCGGAGGCAAGTTTATCCCGCTATCTGCAGGACATTCGCAAATACCCAATGCTGTCGCACGAGGAAGAATTTATGCTGGCACAGGCTTGGCGGGAACATGATGATCGCGAGGCCGCGCACAAGATGGTAACGTCTCATTTGCGTCTTGTGGCTAAGATCGCCATGGGTTATCGCGGTTACGGCTTGCCTGTAGCTGAACTGATTGCGGAAGGCAATATCGGCCTGATGCAGGCGGTAAAACGGTTTGAACCGGAACGTGGTTTCCGCCTCGCCACTTATGCCATGTGGTGGATACGCGCCAATATTCAGGAATACATCTTGCGTTCTTGGTCTCTGGTCAAGATCGGAACTACGGCGGCACAGAAGAAGCTGTTCTTTAAGCTGCGGAAGCTCAAGGGTCAAATCCAAGCCATAGACGAAGGCGATATGAATCCCGATCAGGTGGAAAAGATTGCCACCGCTCTAAATGTACCGGAAAAGGATGTCGTGTCCATGAACCGGCGATTGGCGGCGCCGGATAACTCGCTGAACGCGCCTTTGCGGGCCGAGGGCGAGGGGGAATGGCAGGATTGGCTGGTGGACGACAGCGTTGATCAGGAGACAGAGTTGGCGGAATCGCAGGAGTTGCAGCAGCGCCGCGAATTACTAATGAACGCCATGGGTAATCTAAACGATCGCGAAAAACATATTATTATGGAGCGGCGCCTTACAGACGAACCAAAGACTTTGGAGGAGCTTTCCAACGTCTATGATATCAGCCGCGAAAGAGTCCGTCAGATAGAAGTTCGCGCTTTTGAAAAACTGCAAAAAGCCGTTCGCTCTCGAGCGGCTGAACAACGGATGATATGACAGCTAGGCTCATTTTGATTAGCCAAATGAATTAAGAGTGTCGAAAGAATTTTGTCGCAGATTACCGCGATAACCACTGGTATAATTGAAGAACTAATCCCAGTATTCGAAAATATTGGCTATGTTGCTCCTCTCTGCGAGGCGGGATACGACGATCGCTCGGCTAAGGCCCGATTCGTCGTCTAATTTATAGAAATCAATCGGTGATATTTTCTCGTAGTCCCCTATTTTAGAAGACGACACTCAATCACAATTCCCAATTAAGTAATCCCTGTCGTGATAGGGCCTTGCCTACAATCCTATCCAGAAGGAAAATAAACTCGCAAAAGTGCCTAGAGCGACAACCACTAAATTGCCGTAACGAGGACGTGAAAAATGGAATTAAGAACTAAAGGTGTAGCATTTGCTGCCGCGCTTGTTGTGGCTTTGGCGTTGCCCATGGCAGGCCCGGCTAAGGCTGGCACACCAAAAGATATGTTGATCATGGCCAAAAATATAGATGACCTGATCACCCTGGATCCGGCGGAAGTCTTCGAGTTTACGGGTGGCGAAGTCATCGCGAATATCTATGACCGAGTAATGATGTTCGAAGCTGAGGATCTGAGCAAGTTGGTCGGCGGCGTGGCTGAAAGCTATAAAATCAGCGGTGACGGCAAAACTGTTGTTTTCAAGGTTCGCGATGGCCAGATATTTCATTCCGGAAATCCTGTCACAGCCGACGATTTGGCATTTTCTTTGCGTCGTGTCGTGAAACTGAAAAAAACGCCGTCCTTCATCCTGACCCAATTTGGTTGGAACAAGGAAAACGTGGATGACCTGATCAAGCCGGTGAACGGCACACACGTATCCGTCACTATGACGGCAGATTATTCTCCAGGCCTGTTGCTAAACGCGCTCTCTGCCGGTGTCGGCTCTGTCGTCGACATGAAAGAGGTGATGAAGCATGAGAGGAACGGCGACCTAGGATACGGCTGGTTGAAAAACCATTCCGCCGGATCGGGGCCCTATCGTCTGCATACTTGGAAGGCAAACGAGATAGTTGCCTTGGTTTCTAATCAGAAATATCGCCACGGCAAACCAGCCTTGAGGCGCGTAGTATTGCGGCATGTGCCGGAGAATTCAGCGCAGCGACTGATGGTTGAAAAGGGCGACGCAGACATGGCTCGAGACCTGTCGCCGGACCAAATTAAGGGCTTGAAAAGGAAAGGTGGTATCATCATCGATGACTATCCTAAGGCGGCGCTAATTTACATGGCAACCAACAATGCCCATCCCATTCTGAGTAAGGAGAAGGTACGTCGGGCCATTCGCTATGTGGTTGACTATGAAGGGATGGCCAATTCATTCCTTGCAGGCCAGTACAAAATTCACCAGGCGTTCTGGCCGTCCGGTTTGTGGGGATCCCTAGATGAAAAGCCCTTTAAGATGGACCTTGCCAAAGCTAAGGCTCTAATTTCCGAGGCGGGCCATGGTGACGGGTTTTCCATTGTCATTGATACTTTGAGAAAATCCCCATACCCCGAAATTGCGCAATCGGTGCAGGCATCTCTGGCCAAGATCGGCGTTAAATCCGAGATTATCTTATCCGAGGGCAAGACACTGTGGCCAAAATACCGGGCGCGGAAGCACCAATTAATCGTTGCACAATGGTCACCGGACTATGTGGATCCGCACTCTAATGCTGATGCCTTTGCTCATAATCCTGACAACAGGATGGAAGCGAAGTTGACTGGAAAATTGGCCTGGCGAACCAGCTGGGATAACCCTGCCATAAACTCTATGACGGAGAGCGCTGCGAAGGAGTTGGACCTAGTGAAGCGGGAACAATTGTATAAGGACTTGCAGCGCGCGGTGCAAATGGACGGGCCATTCACCGTCATGTTCCAAAAAAGCGAACAGGTTGCCAGCCAGAAGAACGTGAGAAACTTCGTCTCGGGCGCCAATTTTGATTTGGTGTTCTACAGGACTGTTACGAAGTAGTGTCGCGAGACGCGGCAAGGGTCACCGCAACTGCTACGGCCGAGCCGGGCTTAGGCCCTCCGCCGCCGTCACGTTTTTCTTCAATTTCAAAACACGCCTTTAGTATATTCTTGACATTTATCGGCCTGACGGCCATCACATTTGTTATCGGTCGAGTTATGCCAGCCGACCCTGTCCTGGCAATTGTCGGCGACAGGGCGAGCCAAGACGTCTACGACGCAGTCCGCCTGCAATTGGGTCTGGATAAGCCGATTTACGAACAATATTTAATTTATCTTTCTAACATAGCTCAGGGCAATTTGGGCACATCTATCATGACCACGCGGCCAGTGTTAGAGGACATCGCGCGTTTCTTCCCTGCAACTCTCGAACTGGCCACCGTCGCCACTATATTCGGAGTATTCCTGGGCATTCCCATGGGCGTTCTGGCGGCGGTCAACCAAGGCCGCCTGATTGACCACGTAATCCGCATCATCGGACTGTTTGGTTATTCAGTGCCGATTTTCTGGTTGGGTATGGTGGCGTTGTTAATTTTTTATGCTGGGCTGGGCTGGCTTCCTGGCCCTGGAAGGATTGAGGTCTACTATGATGGTATCGTGGAAGTCCGCAGCGGCATTATTCTTTTGGATTCTGCCATGCAGGGCGAATGGGAGATATTTTGGAATGCCCTAAACCATTTGGTGCTGCCGGCGGCCATGTTGGCAACTTATGCCCTGGCTTATATAGCGCGCATGACACGCAGTTTCATGCTGGATCAACTCAGTCAGGAGTACATTCTTACGGCGCGCGTAAAAGGACTATCGGAACGGTCGGTGATTTGGAATCATGCCTTTCGCAACGTTCTGGTGCAACTGATCACCATTATTGGATTGACCTATGCTTCTTTATTAGAAGGTAGCGTCCTAACAGAAACTATTTTTGCTTGGCCGGGCATCGGTCAATACATCACCACCTCGTTATTCAACGCGGACATGAATGCTGTCATCGGTGGAACGGTGGTGGTGGGGATTTGCTTTGTTGGTGTCAATGTTTTCTCCGATATCCTCTATCGGATCATCGACCCCAGGTCCCGCGGATGAGTGATGAATCTATCGACAATGTCGCTGGTTTAAAGAATTGGCTACTGGCCGACACGCCACAGTCCATGGCCCAGGCCCGTTGCCAGCGTATGTATCTCGCCTGGTTGGCTCTCGTTGCGAATCCTATCGCGCTTCTGGGTCTAGTGATCATTGTTGCTCTGATATTAATAGCCGCTGCCGCGCCGGTTCTGACGAGTGGCGATGGCACAGAACAGGCCCTTTCCGATCGGTTGTTGCCGCCTGGCAGTGAGCATTGGTTTGGTACGGATGAATTGGGCCGGGAAATCTATGACCGTATTATCTGGGGTGCACGTATCACTCTCTATATAGTAGGCCTCGTTGGTGTAATCGTTGTGCCTATCGGATTACTGGTGGGCACTGTCGCCGGCTATTTGGGCGGCTGGGTCGATATTGTCCTAATGCGCATCACTGACATATTCCTAGCCTTTCCTCGCTTAATCCTGGCCTTGGCGTTCGTGGCGGTATTGGGCCCTGGCCTGGAAAATGCGGTGTTAGCAATAGCGTTGACCACCTGGTCGCCATTTGCCCGTATCGCACGAGCCGAGACCCTGACCATTCGCAACGCGGAACATATACTTGCGGCAAGAGTCCAAGGTGCTTCCACAGCCCGGATCATCCTGCGCCATATTATGCCATTATGCCTATCATCGGTGATCGTCCGCCTGACTTTGGATATGGCTGGCATCATCCTGACAGCTGCCGGGCTGGGTTTTTTAGGTTTGGGCGCGCAACCGCCTTTACCGGAATGGGGAGCCATGATCTCCACGGGACGGCAATACATGCTGGACCAATGGTGGCTAGCGACGATTCCGGGTTTGGCCATTCTGATCGTTTCCATGGGATTTAACCTATTAGGCGATGGTTTAAGGGATGTGCTGGACCCGCGCAGTAATGATGGTGGCAAATGACGAGGCCATTACTCAGCGTTGAGAACCTGTCCGTCACTTTTAATACTCCGAAAGGCATTGTGGAGGCGGTGCGTGGCGTTAGTTTTGACGTGGGTCAGGAACGCTTGGGCATCGTGGGAGAATCGGGCTCCGGCAAATCACAAACGGGGCGCGCAATTTTGGGACTGACACCGGGCAGGATCGATGCCGACCGTATCGAATTCGACGGCGTCAATTTGCGTGATGCACCGGACCGAATTCTTAGGGATATCAGGGGGCGGCGGATATCCATGATTATGCAGGACCCGCGCTATTCCCTGAACCCTGTGATGACTGTGGGTTGGCAAATTGCTGAGGCTTATAGGGTTCATACCAATGCATCAAGGAGGGACGCCAAGCGCAGGGCGCTCGATATGCTAAAAACAGTCCGCATACGCGAGCCGCAAAAAGTCTATGGCCTTTACCCTCACCAAGTGTCAGGGGGCATGGGTCAACGTATCATGATAGCCATGATGCTGATCCCGGGGCCAGACTTGATTATCGCGGATGAACCGACTTCGGCTTTGGACGTAACGGTGCAGCTGCAGATACTCGCAATTCTGGACGATATGGTGCGGGATGGCGGGATGGGTCTGATATTTATTAGCCACGACCTGCAACTGGTTTCGTCATTTTGTGACCGCATCGTGGTGATGTACGGCGGGCAAATCATGGAAGTATTGGATTCCGGAAATTTGGACCAGGCAAAGCATCCATACACACGCGGTATGCTGAATTGTCTTCCTGATATTGATAAGCAACAGGAGATCTTGCCCGTCCTGCAACGGGATGGGGCTTGGCAAATACCCCGCGGCCGATCTGTATGATTAACGTAGAAAATCTCAATATAGTATTTGGCACCGGGGCTTACCGGGTTCATGCGGTCCGCGATGTCAGTTTCAACGTGGCCGAGGGCGAAAGTTTTGGCCTTGTTGGCGAATCCGGCTCCGGTAAGTCCACGGTGCTGCGGGCCATCGCTGGTCTGACGCCAAACTGGCAGGGGGCGATGACGGTTTCAGGGCAGGTCCTGCACATCAAGAGGGATCGCGCATTTCGCAAGCGATTGCAGATGGTTTTTCAGGATCCATACGGCTCCTTACACCCACGCCACACTGTGAATGATATACTTAAGGAACCGCTCATCATTCATCGTATGAGCAATATAGAACAATGCATTACGGACACCTTAGCTGAAGTTGGTCTGGGGGCTACCTACCGGTTTCGGTATCCCCATCAATTGTCCGGTGGGCAAAGGCAGCGTATCGCCATCGCGCGCGCTTTGATTCTCAATCCCCGGATCGTTTTGCTGGATGAACCCACATCGGCCCTGGACGTGTCGGTCCAGGCTGAGATTTTGAACTTGCTTGTTCGACTGCGCAAAGAACGAAACCTGACCTACATCCTGGTCAGCCATGACCTGGCGATTGTAGCCCATCTCTGCAGCCGGATTGCAGTAATGAATAGGGGCGCATTTGTTGAAGAGGTGAGTAGCTCGCAATTGCGTTCTGGTACCCTTGAACACGGCTATACTCAGCAGCTATTTGTCGCATCCAAGGGGTACAACCGGACGGTTGTCGACCAGTTTGTCGAATTCAAATAGATCTACAAAAATTGTGTTAATGGTGTGACGAATCCAAAAATGAAGCCGAATACTGCAGCGAGACCCGCCAAAAGCGCGGTAAACGCCGCTGCCCGGTGTGAAATCAGCGACATTGTGAGCCTTATGCAATAGCCGAACCATGAGCCTTGGTATGTAGGATATAGATATATGACAAAGGCGGCGAAGGAGGGTACGGAAGCAATAGCGAAGCCGATAGAGTAAGAGCCAGTCGCGGCGAGTATTAAACCATACAGGGCTGGGTAGATCATCATAGCGATAGATGTAAAGGACAAAACACCCCCGGTCACGCCGCCGACCTGACCTTCCGGAGCTAAACGGGCCGTTTCCGAGAGCAAGATCCCATGCCAGCTTATAGCGGTGACGTTGAAAAGGACCGCTACTGCCAAGACGCCGTTCACGGTCCAGGTAAAATCAATTAGGGTGACACAAAGTGCTGCGATCCCCGCAAATAATCCAAGGCCCGCAAACACCCAGCGGACGGGCACGATGCTGCCACCTAATACGCCCCAAAGTATGCGAGCCCAAATTGCCATAAAAGATGAGATGGCGAATACTGACCCAGCCTCGACTTCCGAGTAGTTCAAGCCATCAATCATGAAAAGGATAAAAAAGCCTGAGAACAAGGCCTGTAGACCACCGAAGGCGAAAGCGGCGAAGGAAATATCGCGGAGATCTGGATTGCGTATAACCATGATCAAGGTTGCGCGCATATCGCCGAAACTGATTTTCTGCCGGTGGTCACGGTCGCTGTCGAAGTATTCGCGGAAGGGTTGCAACAGCAACGCCACAAAAAATATTACTAGCGCAGTTGCCGCCGCCGCGCCAAAGGGACCTAGGCGGATGGTTGTGCCCAGGGCGGCACTGTAAAATACCAAACCCAAAAGAAAGGGAATAAGAAAGCCGCCGATTAGGGCACCCACAGGAACGCCCGTCTGTTTGACAGAAAAAATTAGGGGGGCCAGCCGAGGCGGGCAGACCCGGGCCAGTATATGGGAACTGGCTGGCGTCGACACAGCTGCGGCCCCCAGTAGAATGGCGGCTAGTGGGTAAAGCCACAACTGCCCAGCAGCAATAATCACTAGGCTTCCCCCCATCAGCAACAGTGTCATTTGACTGATACGTAGTGCGCCGTACCGCAGAATAAAACTTCCGCAGCCAACGGCGGCTACTATTGCCATGACATTTTGAAGAAACAGATAAAACCCCAACCAAGCGGGAGAAATACCGAAACTCTCAGCTAAACGATCTGCCAGAACTGGCATGACAATTTGGCAAACATAGGAAAATGCCTGCTGAATCAGCATGGAAATTGTAGCGATAGCTAGAATCGTGCGGTAACCAAAGAGAGAGAGATCCATCAGGGTGGCCTAGCGGACCGCAATATTAATACTGGCCTGCATGCCCGGCCAGGTGGGTTTGTCTATTTTAGGCAGATCAATCAGGACACGGATCCGCTGCGCCAAACGGAGATCCACATTGCTGGTCCCATTCGCCATGGATCCAAGAGTGGCGTTGCCGATGGACCGTACCTTGCCCGAGAAATATTCAAACGGATATGCGTCAAATTCAATATTTACTAGCTGGCCGACAGCGACTTGGTGGATGTCGCTTTCGTCAATGCGTGCTTCGAGCCAGAGGGCGTTGGGATCGTGCATTAGAAAGGCGCGATCGCCGTCCTCCACATAGACGCCAGCGCTAACATACACTTCGTCGATGATGCCTGCGATTGGTGCGCGAATATCCATGTCCTCCAAACGCTGTTGGGATTGCCGTAATTGCACGTTGATAATGTCAATGGCGCGTTCAATGGCTTGAAAACGGGCCTTGAAAACTGCTTCCTTTTCCAAGGCGCTTCGCAATTCCAAAAGCTGCCTCAATTTGGCCTGAATTGCAGTTTCCAGCGAGTGCATTTTCGAAGTTACTTCCAAAAGACGATCAGCTGCATCATCCAATTGCCGTTCAGAAACGGCCCGGCGGGAGGCAAGTTGTTTTTGGCGGTCAAGGTTGCTTTGAGCAATTCCTTGCCGTCTTTCCCAGGCTTTCAATTCCCTACGCTGCAGCCTTATAGCCGCCTCGGAAGTGGCGGTCTTGTTTTTGATTTCCCGTTTGTATTCTGCCAATTCAGCCACCACCTGGTCACGGGCTGCTCGTTCCCTGGCAGCCTCAGCTTCCAAAGTAGCAACATCCAGACCAGCAACAGCTGTTTTCATGGAAGCCAATAGGGTGCCCTTTTTTACGCGGTCGCCCCGGCGTACATGAACTGTGGCCACCGTCGCATTTACGCTTGAAGACAGTAGAGTAAAGTCCGCTTCAATCCTGGCATTTGGTTCATCAACGTGACGCCACCAATGGAGGACCTCAACACCAATCACCCCTAGGATGGCCGCGGCGGCCAAAAAGACTGCCGGCTTTATCCAATTTAACCGGGTACTTGCCATCAATTAGGTCGTCAGCCACCCGAATTGTTGTGGTTTCCGGCCAGCTTCTGGGTGTAATAGGACGTTGACCAAAGCTGGCCCTTCGAAGGCCTTGGCTTCTTCCAATGCGCCCGCCAGGTCCTTGGGGTCCTCGATGAAAAAGCCTTTACCGCCAAAAGCCTCCATCATTTTGTCGTAGCGCGCGCCAATTGTCAGAACACCGGGCGGCAACGGCGCGTCTTTGGGAAATTCAGCGATCCCTTTGCCTATGCCACCGTTGTTCAGAACTACGATTTTAATTGGCAGCTTATGGCGGCAGGCGGTTTCTAACTCCATACCGGAGAAACCGATGGCAGAATCGCCGGAGACTGAGATTATTGGTCTTTCTGGATGAACCGTAGCCGCGGCGATGGCGAAACCCATGCCAATGCCCATAGTCCCGTAGGTTCCCGCGTCAAGGCGCAGACGTGGCGAGACATTGGGTAGTTGGGTTCGGCCTATGTCCATCGTATTTGCACCTTCGCCAATAATCACTGCGTCCTCGGTAGCCCAGGCACTGATGTCCTTCAACGCCCGGTAATAATTCGTGGGCGCAGAATCGTCGTCAATCATCGGTTTGACAGCGGCGGCGTTGGCTTCGGCCTTCTCCTGGATAGCAGCCATCCAGTCAGAGCCGGTGGGGAAGAACCATTGCCGGTTCTCAAGCGCCCCATTGAGTTGGTTGACGATGGTTTTGCCGTCTCCAACTAGGGCTACTTCCGTCGGGGCATTATTGCCTATGGCCTCAGGTGAGATATCAAGTTGGACGATCCGTACATCTTTGTTAAAACGTGGCGGCAGGCCAAAATGCAGAATCCAGTTCAGCCGCGCGCCCATGAGGAAGATTACGTCAGCCTCTTTCAAAGCGTGGCTGCGGGCAGCCCCCACCGATAGCGGATGATTGTCGTCCATCACCCCTTTACCCATGGGCGAAGCAAGGAATGGCAATTGGGTTCGTTCTATGAACGCGCGCACTTCGTCCTCAGCCTGTGCCCAGGCCATGCCCTTGCCAACAATTACAAGGGGGCGTTCTGCCGATTCCATTGCATCCAGCGCGGCCTCCACCTCCTCCGGCACGGCTTGCATACGCGGCGGTTCCGGAATTGTGGCGGCCATCTGGACTTCATCCTCGTCGATCTCGCCCTGAATGATATCGTCGGGCATGTCCAGATAGCTGGCGCCGGGCCGGCCATATATGGAGTGGCGCACGGCCTGCTCCACGTAATACGGCACCCTGTGAACATGCTCCACCGCATGGGCATATTTGCAAAAGGGCGATGCTAGTTGCACTTGGCGTTCTTCCTGAAAGGCACCCATGCCGTTTTGGTAACTAGGCGACGCGCCACCAATCATGATCATGGGCCAGCAGTTTTGTTGCGCGTTGGCTAATCCGGCTAGGCCGTGGATTACGCCGGGTCCAGAAACCGTCAGACAGGCTCCAGGGCGCCCGGTTAGATAACCGGCGGCCTGGGCAGCATAGGATGCGGATTGCTCGTTGCGCATGCCAATATATTTGATGCCGATTTCTTGCGCGGCGGCGGCAATTGGCTGGACCGGGAACCCAACGATCCCGTACATGAATTCCACACCCTGTTGTTTCAAACTGCGTGCCATCAACTGCGCACCCGTAACATTGCCCATTCTCGACTCCTGTAGATTTATTTTCTATTTCTTTGTTAAATAACCTGACGTTCCCGCATGTCTATGATTTCGTCGGCGGAATAACCCAGCCAGCCTTCATAGACGGTATTGTTATCTGCGCCAAGCAACGGCGAAGATTCAATGGGCACATGACTGTCCGACATCTGCAACGGCCAACCGGCAACATTGACCTTGCCCCGTTGCGGGTGATCAATCTTGGTCATCACACCGCGGGCATGCAGGTCGGGATCATGCATCAACTCGAGAGTGTTGAAAACTGCGCCGCATGGGACACCTGCTCCTGCGATGGCCGCCATCACTTCGTCCTTGGTATGCTGCATAGTCCATTTTGTGATTGCACCATTGACCCGGTCCCGTGCCTCGTAGCGGTCGCCTGGTGTCTGTAAAGCGGGATCATCGATCATCTCTTCCTGCCCGATAATTCGTGCCAGACGTCGCCAATGCTCCTCGTTGGCGCGGGAGGCAAATATGAAGCAATAATCATCCGGTCCCCCTGGTTTGCACGCGAAAAGGCCTCCGGGTGTGGATCCAACGATCTCGTTACCCGCACGGGGCAATGCCTCGTTAAACGGCACCTGTTTAGACATGGCAGTCCGGCAATAGTTCAACATAGCGTCACGCATGGCGATCTGAATATGTTGGCCGCGTCCGGTCGTCGTTCGTTGAAACAAGGCACCCAAGATGCCCATGGCACAAAGCATACCCGTGCCGGTGTCACCGATAGTAGAACCCGGGCGGACCGGCGGTCGGCCTGGCTCGCCGTTAACACCCATGGTGCCGCCTGTGGCCTGAGCGATCATGTCGAAGGACAGATAGTTAGCGTGGGGGCTGTCGGGCGCAAACCCCTTAATCTGAGCAAAGATAATGCGTGGATTGATCTCGCGCAGACGCTCATAATCGAAGCCCAGGCGGGCGAAGGTGCCGGGCGCCATGTTCTCTATCACTACATCGGCGGCCTCGATTAGCTTCGCCAACAAATCCTTACCCTCTTCGGATTTCAGATTGCAAGTGACGCTACGCTTGTTGAGGTTGAAATATAAAAAATAGTTGGCATCTACGCCCGGCTTGTCCGAGAAACTCCACCGGCCGGGCTCGCCGCGTTTCGGCTCCTCTACCTTGACCACTTCGGCTCCCATCCAGGCTAAGGCCTCAGTACAGGACGGACCCGCTTCAAACTGTGTCAAATCGATAACCTTGATACCGTGTAGGGCGGGGCTGTTTTCAGATGTGCTTGCGCCATTCATGGACGTCTTCCTCTATTTTAGGCAGGGAATATTTGCATCGTAGCCGGCAATTGGGGACAATTGCTAGCAACTGGGAAATTCCAATATTATAGACACAGGAGGCAGAACCTCGCATGAGATATCTTCACACCATGGTACGGGTCACCAATCTTGACGAAACGCTCCATTTTTTCTGCGACCTACTAGGTATGGTTGAGGTCCGGCGCACAGAAAGCGAAAAAGGCCGTTTTACCAACATTTTCCTTGCCGCTTCTGAGGATGAAGCAGCAGCTCGTGATGCACGGGCCCCAGTTATCGAATTAACATATAACTGGGATCCAGAAGATTATTCCGGCGGCCGAAATTTTGGCCATTTGGCGTTTCAGGTAGATGATATTTATGAAACCTGCCAGAACTTGGTGGATGCCGGCGTTACAATAAACCGCCCGCCCAGAGACGGTTACATGGCCTTTATCCGCACCCCCGACAACATCTCCATTGAACTACTGAACAAAGGCGACCCGTTGCCACCTGAAGAGCCCTGGGCCTCCATGGAAAACACGGGCGTTTGGTAGCATCTGTCGACGAATTTCATGCTGTAGGTTGATGGATTTGCCACCAGTGGGTTGCCACAGGGCACCGCAATTGCAAATTTTTTTGTAAGGTGTGCCATGGAACTTGATTCTTCCCCAAAATTGATGCGCAGCAGCACGCCGCACAGTTTGCCGCCTTGAGACGTCAGGACGTGATTCCTCTCCAAGACCCAAACGGCCATTAGGACCGGTGCGATCATGGGAAAAATATCTTTGCTAGCACATTCGTTCGGCGCTTGATGCAGCACAATACTCAGGCACAGCGGAATTTTGTTAACCTATGAGGTTGGAGCGTTCGGTTTCGCAGGCGGCCACTCAGAAATGTCCGGTACAGTGGCTTTTTCACTTGTAGGGTAGATGATAACGTATTTTGATGCCCGTTTAGATAGTGCTATTTAACCTTTGAGTAACGAAAAACGAGTACCTGCCAAATGAAACTGTGTGACAAAAAGACTATATAGTACTGGCTCCCAAATTAGACGCAGCCCCCATTGATCCCGCGTCGTCTATCTCGAATTTTGGCGGTATACCCAATTCTCCTGCTCAATTATCAAAATTGGCAGTGGACAAAATGATTATTCTTAATCAACTGGCGTCGGGTGAAATCGGCTAAAAACCTCGCCTGGACCCTGCTAAATCTAGACCCGATTTCAGGTCTTTTATCAAACTGCGTCTAATTTCCAGGCCCCGATTCCCGTTTTAATGAAATATGTGTTATATAATCCCTCCGCTGAGTAAGCCCAGGCGGGCGGTGTGGTGATCGGGGACTTGACCGTCGGGGCATAATTAATGATGAAGCGCGGTAAAATGGCTTGCCCAGAGCCAGCGCAACAATAAAACCAGCGGTTAGGGAATTATTCGAGTTAGGACGTAAGATATGAAAGTAAGGGGCTTGCCCGAGCCACAAGGCTTATACACCCCGGAAAAC
>CAZDQC010000089.1:0-14232 GCA_964507245.1 uncultured Rhodospirillaceae bacterium | reverse complement strand
CGTTGACGAAAGCCATGCCGGCGTTTGCGAACCAGTCTACTTGGTTGGTAGGTGCGTTTCACCCCTCAACCTCCATAAATTTACTACCAGAAATGATCGGCCCGGCAGGGCCAAAATCAAGCGCGCTGTATACGTTGGGCATGCTTGGAAGTCAACGGCGGCTGGGTTCCGGAGGGGTCATTTCAATTATGATGTATCTAAACTAGTTTCGGGCTGTCTATACGTTATAGTTGCCAAAATTCAAAACAGGGGCTGGCATGAATGGCGACCAACAGGGGGAACAGCCTGGCTCTGGGGATCAGGCGCCAGACGTTCTCGCTCCGCCACCTCGTTTTTCATTGCACCGTTTATGGCCCATTCTCGTACTAATTAGCGGCTTGCTTCTTTTTTTGGCGTTTGATGGTCCGAAATACTTCACGCTGGAAGGCCTGCGTCTTTATCGGGCGGATCTGGCTGATTACGTGACCTATCATACCACCACCACGGTGATAATCTTTGCCATCGGTTATGCTGTTATGGTGGCGTTTTCCCTGCCGGGTGCCCTGATCCTGACCGTGACCGCGGGATTTCTATTCGGCACCATGATTGGCACGGGATTGGTGGTGGTTGGCGCGACGGTGGGTGCCACCGCGATCTTCCTGATCGCCAAAACGGCGTTGGGGGACCCATTGCGAGCCCGGGCGGGTTCGTCGTTGAAGAAGATGGAAGCAGGATTTCAGGAGAATGCGTTGAGCTACCTGCTAATCCTTCGATTAGTGCCTCTGTTTCCCTTTTTTCTGGTCAATTTGGTGCCAGCCTTTCTTGGAGTTAAATTGCGTATTTACATGTTTGCTACAGCCATCGGTATCATTCCTGGAACATTCGTCTTTGTCCAGGTCGGTACCGGCCTGGACAGTATTCTCGATAGTGGCGAGAAACTATCGGTTGGCACGATTTTAAGCGGCGACGTCCTAGCAGCGCTGATCGGCTTAGCGGTTCTGTCTGCCTTGCCTGTTGTTTACAAATTCTTCCAAGCCCGAAAAAGGAAAGGAAAAGCCAAATGACAGTGCCGGTCAAGGTGGACATTTGCGTGATTGGCGCTGGGTCTGGTGGGTTAATCGTGGCGGCCGGCGCCAGTCAACTCGGCGTGGATGTGGCTCTCGTGGAACGGCATCTGATGGGCGGTGACTGTTTGAACTTTGGATGTGTGCCGTCTAAAGCTTTGTTGGCAGCGGGAAAGGCCGCGCATAACATCGAAACAGCTGGCCGTTTCGGAATTTCGGGGGGTCCGCTGCAGATTGACACTGTTGCCGTTCGTCAACATGTCCGCGATGTAATTGCCGGCATCGCGCCGCATGATTCCGTAGAACGTTTTCAGGCTCTGGGAGTGAACGTAATTAAGGGTGCGGCACGGTTCACCGGCCCCCGTGAAATCGAAGTCGAGGGGCAAAAAATCACCTCGCGTCGGTTCGTCATTGCCACAGGCTCTTCACCCATGATCCCGCCTATTTCTGGCCTCGATGCCATAGCGTTTCTGACCAACGAAACGGTTTTTGATAATGACCAGCCAATGGAGCACCTTGTTGTCATTGGAGGTGGCCCTATAGGGGCCGAATTAGCCCAGGCGCATCGACGCCTGGGTTCTGCCGTGACCATCATCGAGATGGCTCGCCTATTGCCCAACGATGATGAGGAGTTGACTGCTGTGGTGCAGCATAGCTTGGCTAGAGAAGGCATTAATATCCGCACGGGTGTGAAGGTAGAAGGTGTCACCAAAGCGGGCAATGGGGTGGTGGTAAGCCTAGATAATGGTGATCTGGTTGAAGGGAGCCATTTGTTGTTATCCGCGGGACGCAAGCCCAATCTGGATGGTCTCAACCTCGATGCCGCCGGTGTCGAGTATTCACCCAAAGGCATTGTAGTTGATGCCGGGCTGCGAACCTCGAACCGAAAAATCTATGCCATTGGCGATGTTGCTGGTGGATTGAAGTTCACGCACGTGGCCGGGCATCACGCCGGTATAGTCATCCGTAACGCGCTTTTCCGCCTGCCGGCTAAGGCCAAGGGAGAGGAGCAAATACCCTGGGTGACCTACACGGATCCCGAATTAGCTCACGTTGGTCTGCGGGAAGAGGCGGCGAAGGCGCAATATGGACGCATCAATATCCTACGTTTCCCATTCGCCGAAAACGACCGCGCTCAGACGGAACGCGAGACTACCGGCATGATAAAGGTGGTGACGGCTAGGAGCGGGAAAATCTTGGGGACATCGATTGTCGGGCCACACGCGGGCGATCTGCTGCAGCCATGGGTTATGGCAGTAAGCCAGGGTCTGAAGATCGGGACTATGGCGGGCACAATTTGGCCCTATCCCACTTTTGGCGAGGTGGGCGCGCGAGCTGCCGGCAGCTACTTTATCCCAAAACTGTTCACCAGCCGCACAAAGGCTATCGTCCGGTTCCTGGCCAAGTTTGGTTAAAAGCCGTCTGGCGGCGTGACGCCACACGGAGCCAAGGCGGTCGTGACAGCGGCCTTCAATCGATCCAACCCGGCCTCGTTCGACGCCTCGCAGCGAACTACGAGGACTGGTTGCGTATTGGAAGCGCGGAGCAACCACCATCCGTCTTCATTGGAGACCCGGGCACCATCTATGTCGGAGAATTTTGCGCCCTGTTCGCGAAGAGTGGCGACCACTTCGGCCACCACCTGAAATTTTCGGTCGTCGTCGCAATCGAACCGAACTTCCGGCGTGTTGACCATTTGCGGCAGGCTGTCGCGCAGACTGACGACGCTTTGCCTCGATTTCGCTACAAAATCTAAGAACCGTACCGCGACGTAAAGAGCGTCGTCAAAGCCGTAGTATTTATCGGCAAAGAAGATATGGCCACTCATCTCGCCCGCAAGGGGCGCCTTTGTTTCGGCCATCTTGCTCTTGATCAGGGAATGCCCGCTCTTGGACATCAATGGCTTGCCACCCAGGCGAGCAATTTCGTCGAACAATACCTGACTTGCCTTTACATCCGCTATAATTGTGCTGCCGGGGCGTTCCGCCAAAACACCCCGGGACAGGATCGCTAAAAGCTGGTCACCCCATAGGATACGCTCCTGCCCATCCACAACGCCAATTCGGTCGCCATCGCCATCAAAACCAATTCCCATATCTAATTTGCCATCGGTTACGGCTTCTTGTAGTTGGACCAGGTTCTCCGCTACCGTTGGATCTGGATGGTGCGAGGGAAAGCTCCCGTCTACCACTTCATTCAGTGCAATGTGATGACCCGGTAAGCGGGCGATCAGATCGGGCAAGATGTCACCTGCAGCCCCATTCCCGCAATCCCAGGCAACAGACAAGGGCGTGTCGGTGGTGTAGGCACCAGCTAGTTTGTCCAGATAGGCAGGACGAACATCGTGATCTTCCACTGTGCCCAGGCCTGCGGCCCAATCACCTTCACGTGCGATACGGCCTAAATTTTGAATCTGATCGCCAAAAAACGGCCTTCCGCCTAGCATCATTTTAAAGCCGTTGTAATCGGGTGGGTTATGGGACCCTGTTACCATAATGCCGGCGTCAGCCGGCAAATGATAAACCGAGAAATACAACATAGGCGTTGGCCCACGGCCCACCCGCAATGCAGTAATGCCGGCGTCGTTCAAACCGCAAACGAGATTTTTAGCCATGTCAATGGAGCTAATGCGGCCATCATAGCCGACCGCCACCTTGGTGCCTCCGTCACGGGCTAGATTGGTGCCAAATGACCGGCCAATGGCATAGGCATCCGCTATAGATAGCGTATCGCCGACGACTCCGCGTATGTCGTATTCACGCAAGACGGAGCTATGAAATTCGTGGTTTTGCATAATTTCCGTGTCCCGGATCTCTTTTCCCGTCTCCAACTTCTATTACTTCAAGGTCGGACGGGTGATCGACCGACAGATATGTATGTGAAACCCAGTTCCTTCATGGTTTCAGGATCATAAATATTGCGCAGGTCTACTAGGACCGGGGTATTCAAAAGGTCCTTTACCCTATGCATATCCAAGGCGCGAAAAACATTCCATTCCGTTATGATTACCAGGGCGTCTGAATTAGTCAGTGTGTCGTAAGCATCATCACAATATTTGATGTCATCCAACATCATTCGTGCTTCATCCATTCCTTCGGGATCGTAGGCGCGGACCTTGGCGCCTGCTGCTTGCAGGGCGGGTATGATATCTAGGCTGGGGGAATCGCGCATGTCGTCAGTGTTCGGCTTAAACGTGAGGCCTAAAATCGCGACAGTTTTTCCATCCAATGAACCATCACAGGCATCAATGATCTTTTGCGCCATTTCCCGCTTTCGCCGATCGTTGACGTTCACCGTCGCCTGGACGATGTCCATGGGAAGTCCTAATTTCTCGGCGGTGCGTAACAATGCGAGCGTATCTTTCGGGAAGCAGGAGCCGCCATAGCCTGGACCCGCATGCAAAAATTTGCTTCCGATACGCCCATCTAAACCTATGCCGCGCGCAACGTCCTGAACATTTGCGTCGACCTGTTCGCAAAGGTTGGCAATTTCGTTGATGAAGGTAATTTTTGTGGCAAGGAAAGCGTTAGCGGCATATTTGATTAATTCTGCCGTTTGCCGTGTCGTGAACATAACTGGTGTCTCGTTCAGGAAAAGTGAACGATACAACTCACCCATGACCTCCTTGGCCCGTTCGCTGTCTGTCCCTACAATTACTCTGTCGGGTCGCATGAAATCCGTGATGGCGGCTCCCTCGCGTAGAAATTCTGGGTTTGAGGCGACGTCAAAGTCCGCATCTGGGCGTGTTTCCTGGATAACCGCGAACACTTCAGTACCGGTTCCCACTGGGACGGTGGATTTTGTAACGATCACCGTATAGCCTTCTAAGGCTTCGGCTACTTCACGAGCGGCATTAAACACAAACGTAAGATCTGCGTGCCCATCGCCCCGACGCGAAGGAGTGCCGACGGCAATAAATACAGCGTCGGCGCTCGCTACTGGCTGCTGCAGGTCAGTGGTGAATGACAGGCGTCCTGCCTTCACGTTACTTTCGACCAACTTATCCAAACCTGGTTCAAAGATTGGGATTTCACCACAATGAAGTGATCCAATCATAGTGGCATCTTTGTCAACGCAGGTGACATTATGGCCAAATTCTGAAAAGCAGGCTCCCGAGACCAACCCCACATAGCCGGTTCCGATCATGGTGACATGCATATTACTGTCCGCCTTAAATCAATATTTCTGGGCCATCTGAGGGCCTTGCTTCAATTCGTTATAGACGACAAATAGGTACCGAGACCTTCCCTCAGTTCGGCCCGAGCCAGGCCAAAAGCAATCGTTGCTTGTAGAAATCCAAGTTTGTCACCGCAGTCAAAGCGGGTGCCTTCAAAACGTAGACCGAAAAATGGCTTATGGCCGATCAATTTGGCCATAGCGTCGGTCAACTGTATTTCTTCACCCGCGCCCTTTTCCATCTTGCTTAGGTGGGAGAAAATTTCCGGCATCAGTATATAGCGCCCAATAACGGATAACGTGGAGGGCGCTTCTGCCGGATCGGGTTTTTCAACCAGTCCCTTGACTGTCGCCAGTCGGCCATTATCGCTCGCCACATCCAATATACCGTAGCGCGAGGTATGTTCGCGTGGCACATCCAGGACCGCGACTATGTTGCCGCCTGTTTCCGTTGCCGTATCTATCATTTGTTTTAGGCATGGCGTGTCGCTCAAAATCAGGTCGTCGGCCAGTAGTACCGCGAACGGTTCGTCCCCCACCAGGTGCCGCGCACACCAGACGGCGTGGCCCAGACCCAGGGGTTGTTGTTGCCTGGTATAGGCCACTTGTCCAGCGTCCGGAATTGCGGACCGCAAGTTCGCCAATTCATCAGATTTTCCACCCGAGGAAAGCAGATCCTCCAACTCGTAAGAACGATCGAAATGGTCCTCGATCGCAGATTTTCCGCGACCCGTGACAAATATGAACTCTTCAATACCAGCCGCGGCAGCTTCTTCAACCGCATATTGAATTAATGGCTTGTCTACGATGGGTAGCATCTCCTTGGGCAAGGCTTTGGTTGCAGGTAAGAACCTGGTGCCTAGCCCACCAACAGGGAATACGGCTTTGCGTACGCGCATGTTGATATAACCTATCAAATTGTAGACTTTATCTAATCGGGAACCGCTTCTGCCATGACAGAGCGTCAGGTGCAAGCTATCCCCGTCACACACCCAGCAATATATCCTTAGCCTGATTTATTTTGGCAGCCAGATATGAAGAGCCGTCCTTGTCCGGATGCATTTTGAGCATAAGGCGTTTATGCGCCTCGCGGATTTCACTTGGGGAGGGGTTGGTATCCAGACCCAGAACATCACGCGCTTCTTTCTTGGTCATAGATCCCAGGTTGGCTTGACGATGTTTGTCGTTGCCATCTGTCTGATGGCGCCATTCCGAACCGCGACTGCGATCCAGATAGGCTTCCAATATTTGTGCGCTTTCGCGATCATGCTGTTGGCATTCTGCCAACAGTCCCATTAACTGTTCGTGATTCAGGTCCGTCAAATCGCGGCCCGTGTAAGCTCCTTGCAGGACTTCGCCCCGCATGGCGCCGCTATCATGGTCTAGTTCTAGGCGCAAGTAGACGGTTTCGACGTTCGAGGTCCTGCCTGATGACCGCCCTGGGCTCTGGCTCAATCGAGGTCCTAAGCGCGGCAAGGCCCATCGGCGTAAGAAGGCTGCTGCTAAGAAAGCAATAGGTAGACCGAGCGCAAATCGCCCCGTAAACAGAAGAAACGCCGCTGCCATGGCACAAAGGCTGAATGCCACTATACGCAAAATCATCGCCAACCTTTTTGGATTTGCGGTTAGCGCAAATTTTCCCACTAAGCCAAAGGCTGCTAGCAAACAAATGCCCAAAATAAAGTAGCCGATCATGGCGGTTTTGCGTCCATCTGTTGGGCGATCCGTAGAATGGGCGCGGTCTTGCCCTTAGAAAAATCAGACAATGCCTTACGTCCTCCTGCCGCGTAGACGGCCACCGCGGCCAGCAGTCCCTTAAGCTGGGCGGCGGATGTAGAATCAAACCGGCAATAGGCGCCGTGGGTCAACGTGGCAATTTGCTGGAAGGCTCGGCTTGCGATCGGTTCGTGACCCTCGTGAAACAGAAAACATGGCACGCCCATTATACCTAATTCACCGGCCACGGCGCAGACCTGGTCTACGTCCTCTTCCAGACAATCGCCGACAAATACTATGGCATTGATTTTTTGGTTTGCTGTTTCTTTCACCGCATATCTCAAAAGGCGTTCAATCTGGGTATGCCCACCAAGGCATCGTACTTTTGTCATATAAGGGATGAGGTCGGCGGAGGTGGAAATCCACGGTGTCGCGCGAAAATCCTTATAGCCTCTATAATAAGCCAATTGTACATCCAAGCCGCCCATTTTGGCGGTTTGGGAGAACATCTCCCCCTGAATCTGGCAGGCGGTATCCCAGGTCGGCTCGCGGCTGGCGGTAGCGTCCATTGCGAATAGTAGCCGACCACGGGTTTTGGCAGCTTGGGCATTGGGCGTAGCGGCCAGTTTATTCAGGAAATTCTGAACCTCGGCAAGGCCGCTCTTGGTCGATATGTCGCGTTTTTCAGTGGCCATCGTCATATTACATTGTATACGGGCCCGACTTGTCCAGTACCAGTGGTATGAACTTATTGGTTTATAATCACGGCTTCAGGAAAAAGGTACGAAAGACAATGCCAAAATCCACATGTTACTAGGCCTCTGCAGTGCAAATCATAGCAGCTTGACCATGAGTTCTGGTCAGGCCAAGTTGCGCGCCATGATGGAACGCGTGGATAGTGTCGTGGTGGGTGCAGGGGTGGTCGGTCTAGCAATCGCTCGCCAATTAGCTCTGATGGGTGACGAAGTGATTATTCTAGAGGCTGCCGATTTAATTGGCAGCGAGACTTCGTCTCGAAACAGCGAGGTTATCCACGCGGGTATCTATTATCCCAAGGACAGTTTGAAGGCCCGTTTTTGCGTTGCTGGAAAGGCCCGACTTTATGAATTTTGCGCCAGCCATGGTGTGAGGCATCTCAACTGCGGCAAACTTATTGTCGCGACCTCGGATGAAGAACTAGAGGTTCTGGACGGTATCAAGGCTAAGGCTGCGGCGAATGGCGTTGAGGATCTTTATGAAATTTCCTCCGCCGAAGCCATGGCACAAGAACCACGCTTGTCCTGTACCGGCGCTCTGGTCTCGCCCTCAACGGGCATTGTCGACAGCCATGCCCTTATGCTCGCCTTTCAGGGCGATGCCGAGGATCAAGGCGCTATGATAGCTTTTCGAAACCGCGCAGTGGGCGGCGAGGTCCTAAATGATGGCGTGGCTCTGCGTGTTCGAGATGGCGACGGTGCTGAAACGACCCTTGGATGCCGACGTCTTGTTAACGCGGCGGGCCTTTATGCCCAACCCCTGGCTCGGCGTATCGAAGGTTTGGGGCCGGATACCGTTCCGCTATTGTTGTATTGCAAGGGCAGCTATTTTTCTCTGCCTGGCAGGCAACTCTTTTCTCAGCTGATCTACCCCGTCCCGGCCTCGGCAAGCTTGGGTGTGCACCTAACAATAGATTTGGGCGGCCAGGCCCGATTTGGTCCTGACCAGCAATGGCTAGACGGTGTGTTTGATGACATAGAAGCGCCCTTGGATTATCGTGTGGATGCTAGGAGAGCTGAAGTTTTTTATGATGCAATCCGTAGATATTTGCCGGACCTACCCGACAATTCGCTTGAGCCCGCTTATAGCGGCATACGACCTAAGTTGCAGCCGCCCGGTGGTGATATGGAGGATTTCATAATTCAAGGACCGGAAGATCATGGCGTGCGAGGTCTTATCAACCTCTACGGTATTGAGTCGCCCGGGTTGACCTCATCCCTTGCTATCGCCGAATACGTGGGTGCAATGGTTGTCGATTAACAGGGCTTTGCGACTGGGGCGGCTCGTGGGAATATTCGGGCAAATGATAATAGGTGGTGTAATGGCGAAAAAGCGGATTTTCTGGGGGTTTGTGGGGCTCGCTTTTGGGCTGACGTTGTCATCGATTCCGGTGGAGGCGGGGTCCCGGTATAATGATTGGGAATTGTGGACTTCACCGGCTACGGCTGTATTACCGGAAAGACGTGTCGCTAAAAGCCCATTTCGAATCAATATCGCCGGTGGCGGCGTAGCTGCGCCGGAATTCCTCGGCTCGGATACCGTTGCCCTAAAACCTCTGCCTCTGTTGGACGTCAATTATGCGGGTACCCTGTTTTTATCAACCCAGCAAGGCGTTGGCTGGAACGCTTGGCGCAAACGCACCCTGAGGGCGGGGCCGCGGATTACCTTTGATTTTGGTCGTCTGGCGGCCGACTCACCAAGCTTGGCTGGGCTGCCAGATATCGAGTTCGGGACAGAGGTTGGGTTGTTTGTTGAAAGTTTTGTCTCTTCCTGGCGGTTCAAGGGCGACATTCGAAAAGAAATTGGCGGCGGCCATGGTGGCCTTCTAATGACTGGTGAGGCAGCCTGGGGCAATCGTTGGTCCAAGAATTCTTCCATCGTCCTTGGCATGGGGGGCACCTATATGGATGACACGTACGCCGAGAGTTATTTCTCGGTTGCGCCGGCCAACGTAAGCGTTAGGCGAACCCAATATGACGCTGCCGGCGGCTTTCGTGATCTCAACGGATTTGTCCAGATCGTTTATGATTTTACTCAGGCCTTCTACGTGGCAGGAGAGTTCCGAGGAACGGCTCTGATGGAACAGGCGGCCGATAGTCCGCTGGCTGAAGTTGATGCGTTCGTTTCTGGCTCGATCCTGGTTGGATTTCGTTTTTGATGGCCAAGGCGTTCGTCCAAGTACGCCCGCGTGCTAATGATTAACTGTGGTCTTCGCTATTCATAACCTGGTCGAACTTCGCATTTTGTTCACTACTGGCTTCCGTCTGGTATTTTTTGCGCCATTTGTTGTAGGGCATGCCATAAACAATCTCCCGCGCCGAATCCTTATCCAATCCAATGCCTTTCTCGTTAGCCTCTTCCATGTACCAGCGGGACAGGCAGTTGCGGCAGAATCCGGATAGATTCATCAAGTCAATATTTTGTACATCCGTCCGTTCGCGCAAATGGTCTCGCAGGCGACGGAAGGCAGCAGCCTCCAGTTCCAGTTGGGTTTGGGCGTTTATATCGTTCTTATTCATGATCAAAATCCTTAGAAGGTGTCATTTTATTTGTACTTTACAGGTCGCGGACTGTTTCTTCGATCAGCCAATCTACCACATTCTTTAGGGCGGTTTGTTTGTCCTGGCCGGCTGCCAACGCCGCATCATATATGTGCACTTGGGTTTGGGCAGAGGTGCCCCGAGCTAGGATCTCCTGAGCGTGGCGTACTTCGTTGGCGCAGTCCAAAGCCTCGGCATCGATGGCGACCATGTCTAAGATCTCCGCTAGCAAATCTTTGTACTGCACCTGGTCGCCTAGCCCGAAATCGATCAGGGTATCTGTGATTCCGTAGCGCTGGGCACGCCAACGGTTTTCCTCTACACAAATTAAAGGGTAGACGCGCCAGCTCTGATTAGAAGTGCGTAAGCGAAAAAGCATGGCAAGGAGACACTGATATAGCGAGGCGATGGTTAATGCATCTTCAAGGGTAGTGCAGATATCCGTCATCCGCATTTCGAGCGTTGGATAACGGGCAGACGGCCGCATATCCCACCAGATTTTTGTGCCATCTTCTATGACGCCAGCCTCCACTAGGCGGTTGACCAAGCGTTCATATTCACCAAATGATTCAAAACGTTCCGGCACACCAGTTCGGGGGAGGGCATCAAACACTGTCAGCCGATAGGACATCAGCCCCGTATTCTCACCGCCCCAGAATGGCGACGATGTGCTCAAAGCCAATAGGTGGGGCAGGAAGTATGTTGCCTGGTTCATCAGGTCGATGCGCATATCTTCAGGCTCTACCGCCACATGCACATGCATGCCCGAAATCAACAGGCGGCGCGCAGTGGCCTGCAGGGCGTTGGACAGATCGTCATATCGTTCCTTGTCTGTCTGGCTTTGTTGACTCCAATGAGCGAAGGGATGAGTAGAGACCGCTATTGGCGCCAGACCATATTGGCCCGCCACTTTCGCCACGGTGCCGCGCAGTTCCTGCAGTTCGCTGCGCGCTTCGCCAATGTTGTTGCAGACCCTGGTGCCCACTTCGATCTGGCTGCGCATGAATTCCGCCGTGACACGATTTCCTAATTGGGCCTCGCATTCAATCATAATTTCCTCGGGCGGACTTGTTGCCAGATCGCGGCTCTCCAGGTCGACGAGGAGATATTCTTCCTCAATTCCTATGGTAAAACTTGGCTTTGGTATGGCCATTGTCCCAGTCTAGACCATTGCGTCCCTAGTGTCGTGATTCCACTATTCAAAATTTTTTTTAGATTATCATTCGGTAATTTGGATGTTCGGTAGATTAGGAATGATTTAAATTGGTGAGAAAATTGGCAATTGCCTTAGCCAACTCTCAAGGTCGTCTGGTTAGAATTAGCTATGCCCCTGTACCTATGGATGGCGTTTTCCAAATTAGCGATTAGGCAAATGGATATGGTGCCGAAAAGTTTGAGGGCGTGTTGCATGAAATTATTCGGTCTAGATCAGCTGGGAAGATGTGGCTGTTACGATTGTTGCTGGCAGCGTCAATAATTCAACCAACTCCGTTGGCATTAGACTGCCCTTGAATAAGACCTATTAGCTCCCAAAATTGCAAATACCTCAATTACGACCGACGGTATCGGAAGAACATACGGCGACACGTCTTCTCCATATTTTTTTTCGACGGGTCATCGCCAGAATTGAGGTTTGACTAGTTACTATAGAGGCTCCGGTGAGTAGTGCGAGCAGGTATGCCCTTAAGTCAACAAACTCCAACTGTCTTTCTTAATTGAGGTAAGAATCTATAGATCGATGTTCTGCCAAGTTAATTGCTTGATACGCTTTTTGTCGTTCCTTCAGTGCCTGCGACGACTTCTGCCGGGCGGGACACCGCTGGCCTGATGGTCGGCTGGGCCTCATTGGGCTTGCAATGACCTTCCAGGAAGGCGCCGGCGTCAACTGCTAGGATGTCGTGCCAGATATCGCCGACGACATGGGCCGTCTTGGCCAGCTCCACGCTGTGCGCCTTGATCTGGCCGATGATCTTGCCCCGGATCACCACTTCGTTGGCTTCTACGAGGCCGGTGATGCAGGCTTTTTCACCCACTATTAGTTTTGCACAGGCGATATCACCCTCAATTGTGCCGTCCAATTGCACTTCGCCCGGCGTCTTCAGGTCGCCCGTGATCTCAAGGTCCGTGGATACTAAGGAGGGCACGGAGTTGACCGGTACCGGCGCCGCTTTTGCGTTGTCAGCCTTTGAAAACATATTTTCCAGCCTTCAAAAATTTCATGGGATCAACCGGTTTGCCGTCGAACAGGACTTCGTAATGTACATGTGCGCCTGTGGACCGGCCGCTGCTACCCATCAGTCCAATTTTGTGACGAAACGTTACCCTTTGCCTGTGTTTAACCAGAATTTTCCGTAAATGGCCATAGCGTGTGCGAAGGCCGAGGCCATGGTCCACCTCCACCATGCGTCCATAAGGGCCTTTCCAACCAACAAAGGTTACGATGCCGGGTGAGGTGGTAAAAACTCGGGAGCGCGGTACACCGCCCAAATCGACGCCACCGTGAAAGGCCATGCGTTTTGTGAACGGGTCTCGTCGCTTGCCGTAGCGCGAAGAAATATAATAGGCGTCCACCGGCGGCGTAATGGGCAGGCGCTCTAAGAGCGCATTTAAGGCGCTCCACCGGGTTAGGCGGTTTTCCAGCAACGTAAGTTCGCCGGCGGATTGGTTTTTGTCATTGGTCGCTAGCAACGGACCCCCGACGGCAAGTCGCTTGTGATCGACACGTTTCAACAAACGATTCAAGTCAAGCCCGGTAAGTTTAACCAATGATTCTAACTCAGAAATTTTGGAATCCGTGCGGTTGTGAATATTTTCCACCAATGTGCGCTGCGACTGATGCAGCAGTTCCAACCGGTCTTCAAGGCTGGCAATGTGCTTGTTCAATACCTTGTTTGTGGAAATGGCCTTGTCTCGTTGATAGGTCAAACGGTCGACCATTTGTTCGCTACTTTGTAGGTTTTGGCTCAGGCCCTGCCGGGCCTTGCGAAGGCCGAAAATATCATTGCGCATTATGTCCAGTTGCTGGGCCAGTGCCTTACGCTCTTGTCGAATACGATCACGGTCAGACGCGGTTTTGGTGAGCCTATTAGCGACAGAATTCAAGTTTAATTGCAGGTTGTCTGATTGATCCAGGGTGCGGCGCAAATTAGCTTTCAAGCCCGCGAGGCGTGCGTTCTGCGCCTCGCTCTTGTTTAATGCCAGGTCTCGTTGTTTCTTAGTCTGCCCTAACTGGTGCAGCAGTTTCTTTCGTATCCTGTCCACGCTGTCCCGCTGCCGCAGTACGTTCCCCAGAAGTTTCTGATTGCTTTCGAGATTTGCGGTTATTTTAAGATATTTTTTCTCAACCGCGCGCATGTTAGCACTGAGGCGGTCATGGTCGCCTACCATGCGGGCGATATGGCTATCTTTGCTAGCAATAATATCTTGCTGCAAATAGATGCCGACGCTGGCGTAGGCGAGCCAACCAACCAAGGACAAGCCCACGAGACTTAACCCCATTTGGCCTTTCTTTCCAAGGGCAACAAATGTGACCTTGCCGCGGCAACGCAGGATAAATTGCCGTTCTGGGTACAGCCAATCCAACAAACGCTGAACTGGGGTCTCGATGCCCTTACTCATGTCTAGCTTCGCTCCAAACGCTTATGCGCCTTCCAGTTTTGGGAAGAATTTTCATGCATTGCATCCCATCCCACGGCCTATTGCAATTAAAATAACGGGACATTTTTCTGGATTTTATCCTTCGCATGTGAGCGATGAATGGGATTGTTAGGTAAATATGTTTAACAAAGATTAACGTGCCGGTAATATTCAGAACCCATTCCCGCTTGTTTGCGGGCCGCCTCGTTAAAAGGCGGTTTCAAGGCACCTGTGAAATAGGTGTCGACAAGATTCTGCCAATACTTCACTGGCTCCCGGTCGTAGCGGCTGCATGACCATTCAAACCAGCGGCAACCTTTCGCTACATGGCTAATTTCTTCGTCCAGAATCAATTTCAGGATGGC
>CAZDQC010000088.1:0-14547 GCA_964507245.1 uncultured Rhodospirillaceae bacterium | reverse complement strand
ATGCTTTTGCACGATAGTTCGCTGGGCAACTCACAGTCACCCAGATCTTGGACGCCTACTCCCACTTAGGAACGCTAGACGGAGCTATTAGACACTAATCTTGCTTGGCCAACGCCGCATCACGAATTGCTGATAGGGTCGTCTTGGTATTTATCACCTCAGGATTTATGCGTAACTCCAGCACTGCAACCTTACCTGCCGCGAGGGCCCGATCCAAGGCAGGCGCAAAATTCTCGGAACGGTCGATAATTTCACCATAGGCACCAAATGATTTCGCGTAGGCAGAAAAATCTGGATTGTGCAGCGCTGTCGCTACTTCCCGGCCCGGATAGTCGCGCTCCTGATGCATCCGAATGGTGCCAAACATGCCGTTGTTAATTACGAGATAAATGGGCTTTAGATTATATTGCAACGCAGTGGCCAATTCGTTGCTAGCCATCAGAAAGCCGCCATCACCAACAAAACAGATTGTTGTCCGTTCCGGAAAGATCAGCGCCGCTGCCAGCGCCGCCGGCACGCCATAACCCATTGCACCGTTGGTAGGGCCTACCTGACTAGGGTAAGTCGAAAACGGCAAATAGCGATGGGCCCAGCCTGAAAAATTTCCTGCGTCATTTGCCACTAAGGCATCCTTGGGCAACCTCTGCCGCAAGACGCGCAAAACATCGGCAAGGTCAAGATCACCAAAGGTTGGTTGGATCTCTATGTAGGCTAGGTAATCCTGTCGTGCCTGGGCCAATACACCGGCCCAGGCAGTACTATCGACCGGTAACATCGACGCAGCCGCGGCAGCGAATGCCGCCATGCCAGCATTGATCGGCAACTCGGCGCGGTAGACCCGACCCAATTCCTCCGGATCCGGGTACACATGCACCATAGGCTGTTGTGGAGCAGGAATATCTAGCAGTGAATACCCCTGTGTAGACTGTTCGCCCAACCGCGGTCCCACGGCAAGCAACAAATCAGTTTCGGATAAGAGTGCTATCAAGGCGGGGTTTGAGCCGATACCAACTTCACCAACATAGTTGTCGTGATGGTTGTCGAAACGATCCTGATTGCGGAAGGAGCAACAGACCGGCAGACCGTTGGCTTCAGCAAAAGTCGTAATATCGGCCACTGCTTTGGGCGTCCAGGTGCCTCCACCCAACATCATGACTGGCCGTTTGGCGGCCACCAACATCGTGCGCAATTGCTCCATATCGCCTGGGCCGGGATGGGCTTGTACGGCCCGATAGGTTCGCGCATCGCCAACGCCGGACAATTCCCGTAACATATCCTCTGGCAAAGAGAGCATAACGGGCCCCGGCCGGCCCGATGTCGCTACGTGAAAGGCCTGACTGACCAATTCTGGTATACGACCTGGATCCTGAATTTCCGCCGACCATTTGCTAACCTGTCCAAAGAACCGCCGAAAATCCATTTCCTGAAAGGCTTCCCGCTCCATCATTTCGCGGCCGACCTGGCCAACAAACAGAATAAGTGGAGAGCTATCCTGAAATGCGGTGTGCAGCCCAACCACAGCATGACATGCACCAGGCCCACGGGTGACGAAACAAATGCCCGGCCGGCCCGTTAGTTTCCCATAGGCTTCGGCCATGTTGGCCGCATTGGCTTCATGGCGACAGGTCAACAGACGAATTTCCGGCACATCGTGCAGAGCATCCAAGGCGGCCAAGTAACTTTCGCCCGGCACACAAAAAGCTGTGTCGACATTATGAATTAGCAGCTGGTCAACTAGTATTTGGCCACCGGTTCGCATATTGGAGCTGTTAGGCATACGGGTCAAAATCTCATGAGAGGAAGGGACGAATTTTTAGATACTTGGATTGTAGCCCAAGCCCCAACTCGAAACGAGGTTTGCTTGCCCACACAGCAGGAACACCTATTTAAACCAAGTTCCACGCTGTATTCTGAATGGCCTGCCAGGCCGCCGCGACATGACGCGGCTCTGTGTAGGTTTGGCCCACAGCGAAACGGATCGCAAAGGCACCGCGCACATTGTTTTGCGTCAAATAAAGATCGCCCGAATCATTTAACGCCAGCAATAGCCGTTCATTCAAACGATCTAGCTCAGCAGCATCGTTAACGCCCTTAGGATGGAATCGAAAATTGAACAATGCTAGGGATAGCGGTGCAAGGATCTCAAAATCCTCAGCTGCTTCCATCCAGGCCGCTACCTCTCCTGCCATCTGAATATGCGAGGCAATGATGCGGCGGATCTCGGCCACGCCGTAGCTACGAAGAACAAACCATAATTTCAATGCCCGGAACCGGCGGCCCAAGGGGACGCCCCAATTCCGGTAATCAATAACCTGATCACCTTCGCGGGTTTTTAGATAGGTTGGCAGAATATCCAGGGTGCGCACCAGATCCGAACCCGAACGAACAAAATGCGCGCAACAATCAAAATTTGTGAATAGCCATTTGTGTGGATTAAATGCAAAACTATCCGCAGCCTCGACCCCATCAATAATCCAGCGCCATTCAGGCAATACTAGGGCGGAACCGGCCCAAGCCGCATCAACATGAAGATAGATACCGTAACGTTGGCAAATTTCACCAATAGGGCGGAGAGGATCGACGGCGCCAACGCCCGTGCTGCCAAGGGTCGCGATGACGCAACAAGGGGTTCGGCCCGCAGTCACATCCTCCTGAATCGCTTCCACTAAAGCATCCGGGAGCATGGCAAAGTCATCATCCACCGGGATTTTTCGGAGATTTTTGCTGCCCAGGCCAGCCACCATGACGTCCTTCTCGGCCGACGAGTGCACTTGTTCCGAGACATAGACGCATAGAGCAGCCATCCCACCAAGGCCCTCTTGATTGCCGCGCCATTCCGTGGCCCGCTCCCGCGCTGTTAGTAACGCGCATAGGCACGCAGACGATGCACTATCCTGGATCACCCCTTCGAGACCTTCAGGTAAACCGATCATCTGGCGTAACCAGTCCAGCACCTGCGTTTCCATCTCGGTAGCCGCCGGTGAGGTCTGCCATAACATGCATTGGGGCGCGATGGTGGCGGTTAACATTTCTGCTAACACGGATGGCGGAGAGGAATTAGCGGGAAAAAATGCAAAGAAGGATGGATGTTGCCAATGAGTGATACCCGGCAAAATCTGGGATTGGAAATCGGCAAATATCTGTTCCATGGGCTCGCCCTGTTCCGGAGCCGATGAGGCCAGCTTAGCCGTAATCTCGCCGGGCTTGACTTGCGCCATTACAGGATATTTTTCAACACCAGCGAGATAGTCCGCCATCCAATCCACGAAAATATGTCCGTGGTGACGAAATTCCTCTGTGTCCATAGTTCCTCCAGCTGAATTTTTGTCTATATTCAGGCCATCCAAAAAGCAACGAAACGAGCCAGCGTAATGAGTAAGTTTGTAACCATTTTCCGGGACCAGGTGAATGCCCAGGAATGTGACATCATGGGCCATTTTAACATTCAGTTCTATGCCGCTAAGGTCGCCGACGGCCTAAGCGCTTCCATGGGTAAGATTGGCCTACCAGACAGTGCCGGAATTTCCGTACAGCACAAGGCCGCCTTCAGCCACTATCAGGGAGAATTGCACGTCGACGATGAATTAGAAGTTCGCGCTGCAATATTGGCGGTCGGCGACGACCACATCCGATTGCTTGCCGAAATAATAAATTCAGGAACCGGAAAATTGTCTTCCAGCTTCGATTTGCATTGCCAAGCGTGTGACACGGACTCAAGAAGACCGACAACTTGGCCCGACAGAATAAGAGACGAATTGGCAACTCGCATCATTGACCTGCCCGTGCAAAAGCGTATTCCGACGGCAGGCACTCACGTACCCGCATCTGTAGGGTCATCTGCCAATGCCTTTGTCTCTTCCCGCGGCACCATCGACGCCTGGGATTGCGATGAACGGGGCGCGATGTGTTTACGGCAATATTACGCTATCGCCTCCGATGGTATTGGTCCCTTGCGCCATCGCATGGGCATCACCCGGGATCTCGCCAAGACCAAACATTGGGGTGGAGCGGGGCTGGAATATTTCGTGCGCTTTCTTGCCCCCATTGACGCCGGCGATATCTACACCTTGCGAACTGGTCTATTGCAAGTGGCCGAAAAGACTTTTCGCGTTGGACACCGACTGTTTAACGACAGCAGCGGCGATCTGACTGCCACATTCGATATCGTCGCCTGCATGTTCGACTTACAAGCACGGCGCACTATGAAAATCCCCGATGAAATACGTACCCAGGCCGAAATGATGTTGATAGACTGGGGCGTTCCAGCGTGACACCCCTTTCAACGACTCGATGGTATAAGACTGACTACGATCAGTACATGAAGGTATCGCCGCTGACGACCTTAGGATCGAAATAAACTTTCTCCTATTCGAATACCCGTTCTTCCCACCAAGGGAAGAAATTCGGCATGTCCTTGCTCGGCTTCATGGTGTAGTTGCCGGAACGTTTTTCTAGGAACGACTGCACACCTTCATAAGCGTCCGGCAATTGACCCATACTGCGGATGCCACGGCTGTCAATTTTGTGTGCCTCCATGGGATGATCAGCTCCCAGCATCTTCCACATCATATGCCGGCAAAGAGCGACAGAGACGGCCGAGGTATTTTCGGCGATCTCGCGCCCAATGGCTTGGGCTGTTGGCAACAATTCTTCCGGCTCTACCACTTGGCTGACTAGGCCGCCCGCCAAGGCTTCCTCAGCGGGAAAAATTCTTCCGCTCATCACCCAATCCATGGCCTGAGCAATACCTACTAGACGCGGCAGAAACCAGGAAGAGCAAGCTTCCATAACAACACCGCGCCTAGTAAAAACTAGGCCAAATCGAGCGTTGGTAGAGGCAATCCGATAGTCCATGGGCAACTGCATGGTCACACCGACGCCAGCCGCCGGGCCATTGACGGCGGCGATCAGCGGTTTCTTTGATTCAAACAGACGCAGAGTTACGCGGCCGCCACCATCGCGCCATTGATCAATAGGACCCTCGCCTTCCCGTTTCGCCATGTCGAAGGTTTCACCGCCACGGGATAGATCGGCACCCGCACAAAATCCCCTCCCCGCGCCCGTAAAGATCACGGCACGCACATCATCATCGGCATCGGTCCTGTCAATGACGTCAATGATCTCGTCCAGCATCACACCAGTAAATGCATTCAGCATATCAGGTCGGTTCATAGTGACGGTGGCTATACCATCGTCCACATCGTACAAAATATCCTGGTAACTCACGCTCAATCTCCTGCTGCAGCGGTTCTGGCCATCAATTCAGCTTCCACACCATCCTCCATTTCAATGCCCATCGCATCGTTGAAACGGTTAAAGAACCCGCACAAGGCAATACGCAAGGTCAATTCGACGATCTGTTCTTCACTAAAATGTTTGCGCAGTCGCTCATACATGGCATCGCGAATGCGACCCGGTGTCTCGGTCACCTGCATGGCATAATCACGGACCACTGTGTCCACTTCATCGAAGCCCGGTACCTGATTAGCCAGGATATTTGCCGTCGCTTCAGCCGAAAGACCGAGATCCATGAGACGCGGAGCATGGTGGGCGACGCAATATTCGCAGTCGTTTAATTTTGACACCACCACCAGGCCTATCTCCAGGTACCGCTTTGGCAACACAGCCTCGTCTGCCAGCTCTAGAAGTAGCCCCATAATATGGCGCAATGCGGGTGGGCGATGAGCAAATATTTTCACCTGATTGAGAAACGGACCGTATTCGTTGGCAAAGCGCCGATAGATCGGTTGGGCATCGGCAGGCACTTCATCGATTTCAATTTCCCTGACCCGTGGCATAACCTCACCTCCATCATTTTTGGCATTTGGCTATGTTATACTAAAAGCCGTCGAGCAATATCAGACAAACAGGTTCCACATGGAATATGGTGTTTCAATGTTTCCAACGGATTACTCAATCGATCCGGCGGAACTAGCCGTAGCAGCCGAAGAACGGGGTTTTGAATCTCTCTGGTTTCCTGAACATTCACATATCCCCCTTTCGCGAAAGTCGCCCTGGCCTGGCGGCGCCGAGCTGCCGAAGCAGTATTATGATTGCATGGATCCGTTCATAGCCTTGGCCACGGCTGCATCGATGACCAAGACCATCAAACTATGTACTGGCATTTGCCTGATTATTCAGCGCGACGTCCTGCAGCTTGCAAAGGAAGTGGCGACTTTGGATCAATTGTCTAAAGGCCGGGTGATCCTGGGCATTGGCGCCGGCTGGAATGCTGAGGAAATGGCGGACCACGGCACCACATTCGAGACCCGCATGAGCCTGATGGAGGAACGCGTAGCAGCCCTTAAGATCATCTGGACAGAAAGCAAACCGGAATTTAGCGGCAAGTTTGTCAATTTCGAACCCATGATGACCTGGCCGAAACCGATACAGAAACCCCACCCCCAAATCCTCATTGGCGGTGGCTTTCCTCATGCAGCCAAACGGGCTATATCCTATGGGGACGGTTGGATGCCAATTGGCGGGCGCGGTTGGAATGTAGTGGAAACTTTGCCAAAATTCCGTCAGATGGCAGCGGAAGCAGGACGCAATCCCGACGATCTCGGCATTACCATCTTTGGCGCCACGGACGACGCTGCAATGCTTAAGGGTTACCGGGATGCGAGTGTCAGTCGCACGGTTTTCAACCTACCTTCAGCGAGCCGAGAGGAAATCCTGCCCCTGCTCGATCAATATGCCGTGATGATGACCTAACCACTGCGTGCTAGATCGGACGATCCCCTTGGATCGTAACCCGGTAGCCTGACCGTACGTCGGGAAAATAGTCCCAGGCGGCGTGGTGTTGGGTGCAGCGGTTATCCCAAAAGGCGACGGAATTGCGTTCCCAGCGGAATCGGCATTGAAAATCCACGCCGCGGGCAATGTGGTTGTGGAGCATTTGCAGAACATCCTGGCTCTCATGACGGCTCAATTCCATAATCCGTGTGGTGAAGGCTGAGTTAACGTACAAGCCTTTCCGCTTGGTCACCGGATGGGTCCGGACGACAGGGTGGATGGCTTCGGGATAATCGCCATCCCGCAAGTTTTCCTTGTCGCCGTAGCGGCCGCCATGCACATGTTCCGATCGATGCTTGGCACTCAGACCATCCAGAAAGTTCTGCATTCTGTCCGACAATGCCTCGTACGCTCCGTACATGTTGGAGAACAATGTGTCGCCGCCATGCTGTGGCACGGTATGAAGATGGAGTATGCTGCCCATTGGCGGCTCCACATCACAGCTTACGTCGGAATGCCAGGCTCCGCCGGCCACGAATTTGGAATTCTCGTCGGCATGAATTTTCAGGATTTCCGGGTGTCCTTTGGGGCTGGGCGCGGCGGGATGAATATGAAGGTCACCGAAGCGGCGACCGAAATCCTTGTGCTGCTCCAACGTCAATTCCTGATCCCGGAAAAATATGACGTTATGATCCATCAAGGCGTCGTGGACAGCATCAAACGTATCGTCATGTAGAGGCTCGCTCAGATCAACTCCTTCAAGTTCCGCCCCAATAGTAGCCGTAAGGGGCTTTACTCGAATATTGCTCAACGCCATAACCAGGTCCTCCGTGGCAACGCACATTTCTTATGATAAAGCAACGAACCTAAAGGTGACAAGAATGATGGATTCTAACTCCTACAACGTAGTCGTGATCAGAGGCGGTCATTTGGTCTGGTTTGAGTAACTAATCTGGCCCCTGCCTATCCGTCGTTAAAAGTGGTGGAGCGACGGAAACAAATCGGCGGTGTCACTGGCTTTCGAGACTATAACTCGGCCCGGGAATTTATCCGGGAAATCGGCTAGCATGAAAGCCGCGACGACATCGAAATGTTAAAATGTTAAAGGGTGTTGAGAATGGCGAAAGCGGCGGTTAACAGTATTGAGATCGAATATGAAATCTGGGGTGAAGGCAATAGGCAGCCTTTGTTGTTAGTCGGCGGCCTCGGTGTTCAGCTCATTAGATGGTCCAAGACGTTCCTCAATGCCTTGGTTGAACGAGATTTTCAAGTCATCGCCTATGATAATCGCGATGCAGGTCATTCCACAAAGTTTGATGACTGGGGACCAGCCGATACCAAGGCTGCCTTTGCCCAGGCTCGCGCCAAAGAGCCTGTGGCCGCCCCCTATACCCTAGAGGACATGGCCAAGGATGCCGCTGCTCTATTGGATGCACTCGACATACACAAAGCCCATGTCATTGGTAGTTCCAATGGCGGGGCCATAGCGCAGATCATGGCGATCGAATATCCAGAGAAGGTCGCCACCATGGTCGCCATCATGGCCACGTCCGGCCGCCGTGGATTGCCCAGACCGGAGGGAGAGGTCGCGGAATGGCTGACGCGACCCCGCAATCCCGCCGGCACCCGCGAGGGCGCCATGAATGAAGCGGTCGAAAACGCCCGGATCATCGGCAGCCTAAAATTTCCCCGTCCCGACGCAGTTTTGCGGGAAGAAGCGGCGGCGCAGTATGATAGGTGTTTTTATCCCGAAGGTAACAGCCGGCATCTTTTGGCCAGCATCGCCTCAGGCGACAGCCGGGTAGATCGGTTGTCGGACATCTCTGCTCCAACTCTGGTCATTCATGGCCGCGAGGACCCTCTCGTTCCTCTTCCGGGCGGCGAGGATATCAGGAATTCTATCCCGAATTCAGAATTGTTGGTGATCGAGGGGATGGGTCATGACTACCCCGATGAGATGATCCCCGTCATTGCTGATGCTGTTGCAAGGAATGCCTCCCGTCGCCCGATTTAACCGCCATCCCATTCACAAGTTCTCTGGAACAGTATGGTGAGGACAAGCGTATTAAACTCGGTTGCGTACAAGGTTCTACGGGCATATTAGGCTGCCATGAACGAAAACAAGCCCATTCACGTTGTCGGCGGTGGACTAGCAGGTTCGGAAGCCGCCTGGCAGGTAGCCCGCGCTGGCGTACCGGTTGTCCTGCATGAGATGCGGCCTGAGCGCATGACTGAGGCGCACCAGGGTGATGACTATGCGGAATTGGTTTGCTCCAATTCCTTTCGCTCGGATGATACCAATAGCAGCGCCATTGGCTTGTTGCACGAGGAAATGCGTCGTTGCAACAGCCTGATCATGGCGGCGGCAGACGCCAACAAAGTACCGGCTGGAAGCGCCCTGGCCATGGATCGGAATGGGTTCTCAGCGCACGTAGGATCTGCTCTGAAAGCGGATCCATTGGTAAAGTTACAGCGCGGGGAGGTAGGAGGACTGCCGCCTGAAGGCTGGGACAATGTCATCATAGCCACCGGCCCTCTCACCTCCCCCGACCTAGCTGCCGCCATTGGAGAATTAACCGGAGCAGAGCACCTAGCCTTTTTCGACGCAATTGCGCCAATTGTCTATGCAGACAGCGTGAATATGGATATCGCCTGGTTCCAGTCCCGCTATGACAAACCTGGCCCCGGCGGCACTGGCAAGGATTATCTGAATTGTCCCCTGAACCACGAACAGTATGACTTTTTCATCGCCACCTTACTTGCCGGTGAGGTAGCAGAATTCCGCGAATGGGAGAAGGACACTCCCTATTTTGAGGGCTGCTTACCCATCGAAGTCATGGCCGAGCGGGGGCCGGAGACCTTGCGTTTTGGTCCAATGAAACCCGTCGGTCTGACAAATGCGCATAAACCAGATAAAAAGCCCTACGCCGTGGTACAATTGCGCCAAGATAATGCCTCAGGCAGCCTCTATAATTTGGTCGGCTTCCAGACCAAATTAAGGCACGGCGCTCAGGTCGAAATTCTGCGCACCATTCCAGGGTTGGAAAATGCCCGCTTCGCCCGCATGGGTGGCATTCACCGCAATACCTTCTTGAACAGTCCCAGCTTGCTGGACGAAACCTGCCGCCTATCGGCCGAGCCGCGCCTGCGTTTCGCGGGTCAGATGACCGGAGTGGAAGGTTATGTAGAAAGCGCCGCTATGGGTTTGCTGACCGGTAGGTTCGCCGCTGCCGAGCGTTTGGGACTTGCCCCGGATCTGCCGCCGCCCACAACGTCCATGGGGACTTTACTGGGTCACATTACCGGGACGGCTCAAAATCGGGATGGCAGCGCAAATGAATTTCAGCCCATGAACGCAAATTTTGGACTTTTCCCTCTTTTACAACCTCCTGTGAAGAAAAAGCAGCGGAAAGCAGCCTATGCGCAACGGGCTCTGGCCGACCTCAATACCTGGCTGTCTAAGGCCGGCGCAGAAGAGCGCGCCCATACATTGTAAGGGGACGAGACAAGGGATGCAGACCCAGTTTTGACGAATACGGGTTATAGCCAACCTTGGCGAGACGCGATAGATAGGCTCGCGCTAAGGTGCCGTGAAGCAGCGGCGATATAGCCATACCTGCACCTCTGGCACTTGTCATTTCATCCAATTGTAACTGTGCGGCTTCGGCTACGGGTCGTACACAAGCCACAATGGCGTCCATCCGTTTGCCAGACCAGATTTCATCCTCCGAAAGTCCCTGTGCTTCTATAAGGTTGCGGGGTAGACATAGCCGACCTTGAAAGGCGCGGCACGGCCTCTGAAAGGGGATGGCGCGTAGCATGCCTGCCAAGGCATAGGCCGTTCCGGCTGCCCGAGCCGGCACCTCCTGATCCTCATCCAATTGCAACGCAGCCAAGGCAGCAAGGCCGCCACCCGTTGCTGCAGCATGGGCTACCACCTCATCCAACGTAGAGAATGCGGAATTGGTCAAATCTCTCTCCCGAGCCGAGAGCTGCAACTGCAGTCCTAACGCTAGATGGGTATGCTGGGCAAGGATGGACAGCAGGGGATGAGCGCCCTGCCGCGATGGATCGTTGCCCAGCCCGGTTAGACAATCTCGCCACCATTGCAGGCGCATCTGACCCAACGGTGGCTGTTCCCCGCCCGCAGCTACGGCGCGGGCGCATTCGAGGTTAAAGGCATATATGGCAACCAATGCGGAGCGCACGGTTTTTGGTGCGAATAACAGGGTCAAATACCGATCCCTGTCCTCCCGTCTCAATTCGCCCAGGCAATAGGCCAACGCGTCCTTGTTCACGACCTGATTTGCCATATCCAGGTGAACTGCCCTTCAAATGTTTTACGTAGCCCAAGAATATTCGCTGGGCTACATTGCCCCGCTGTACCTGTTCACCTATCACTGCGGTCTGTGCGCCACAATATGCAATGCCAAAGGCAGTAGACTGTATTTGGATGACAACACCCTATAGCAAACAAATAGAGAGACCTATTGTGATAGGACTATCCGACGGATCGGTGGTCCGACACGAATGTCGCCGTCCACGTCCATGACAGGCTTACACTATGGCTGGTGGATTGTGATTTCTGCCATCTTCAGCATATTTGTCTGTCTGGGTATTGGCCGCTTCGCCCTGGGCATGTTGTTACCCACCATGGGCGAGGCGTTGACCCTGTCTTATGTACAAATGGGTTGGATCTCCACTTCGAATTTTGTTGGTTATCTACTGGGCGCCCTTTGGGTTCGGCGTCTAATACCTCGCTATGGCGAACGTCGGCTGATTTTCTTGTCCTTAATGTTGGTTGTGGCGACCATGTTGTTTGTCTCTGTCGCCAATAATTTTCTTCCAATCGCGATCCTTTATGGCTTCACAGGTTTGGGCAGTGGCATTGCCCTGGTTTGCACAATTTCAATTATGCCCCATTGGTTCACCACCAGTTGGCGCGGGCGAGCTATCGGATTTCTTTCTATCGGCTTTGGCTTAGCGGTTATTCTAGCGGGCTGGGCGGTGCCATGGATTGACGAACAAATGGCGCAAACCGGCTGGCGTTTGGGTTGGGGCGGCCTGGCCCTTGTTTGCGTACCATTGGTTCTATTTAACCTGGCCATGACGCGAAACAGACCCACGGAACTGGGCCTGACACCATTCGGTGGAGAACTGGAACGAACCGACGCACACCAGAAACACGACCTTCAGAGCGTCTGGACCCAGGATATTCTGGAAAAGATCACCCCACGCCTCAGTTTTATCTATTTCTTATTCGGCCTAACTTATGTTGTCTACGCCACCTTCATCATCACGACCCTTGTAAGGGAGCATGGTATGGAGCAAGCCAAAGCTGGGCAGTTCTGGATTTGGCTGGGCGTTTGCAGCCTGTTCTGCGGACCGCTATTTGGGGGTTTCTCCGATCGCTTCGGCAGGCGGGCGGGTATCGCAGCATCGCTTTTCTTTCAGACCCTTGCCTATGCTCTGATCGCATTTGGCAGTGGCGCCTGGTCAGTCTATGCATCTGTCGTTTTGTACGGCCTGTCAACATTCAGCCTGCCCCTAATAATGGGCGCTACCGTGGCAGACTATGCATCGCCAGAGCGGGTAGCAGGCATTCTAGGCAAGCTGACCGCCATTTTCGGCACGGGCCAGATCCTTGGACCCATTCTAGCTGGTGTCATGGCTGATTATTGCGGAAAATTTACGGTCGCCTATTTGGCCGCTGGCTCGCTTTCCGCCCTGGCCATCGCGGTAACGTTGACCCTGCCTGATCCGACTGGCAAAGAGTGAATTATGTCACACAATTTCCGCTTTTCCGTTCCTGGTCTTGGGTCACGACAGAGCCGCACCCTCAACGTGGTCATGGATCTGGTTTTACGCCTATTGGTTTGAAGTCACATAGCCTTAACCGCTTTTCAGTGCCTCAATGAAGGTAACCCTTTCCTCACGGTCAAGCGTGGCGTAGGAGGCTGCTGTCCGGTCTGCAATATGGCCATAACGGGTCTTTATCTGGTTGGCTATCTCCGCCGCATCACCTTGTACGGCGAATTTGTTCAAAACATCGTCGCCGATCAACTCCCCCATAGCCTCCCAGCGGCCCTGTTTCGACATAGCATTCAGTTCGGGCTGCAACTCGCCGGCGTCGATGGCATCTAACACTGGCTTGTAGGCTGGTGTTGAACCATAAAATGCAATTTGCTGACGCATCTTGGTAGTTTCTGAAGCTATTTCTTTTTCGTCTCGACCCTTAACCGAAAACACCGGATAAGCAATTTCGAAATTTGCCCGGGTCTTACCAGCCTTGGCGAAGCCCCGCTCAAGGGCAGGCAAAGTGACGTTTTCGAGATAGTCCTGATTGGTAAATCCATGCACTAGCAGACCGTCAGCAACCTCGCCAGCAACTTCGGCCATCATTGGCCCGACAGCGGCTAAATAGACCTTAGGTGGGCCATATTCAATATTTGCTGGCGTAAAGAACGGCGTCATTAGAGTGTGTGTATAAAATTTACCCAAAAACTCCAGGGGCTCACCTTTGTGCCAGCAGGCCCAGATCGCCCGCATAGCCATGATCAGCTCCCGCATCCGAGCGGCGGGAGATGACCAGGGCATGGAATATCGCTTAGTGATGTGGGGACGTATTTGAGATCCCAAGCCAAGGCAGAAGCGCCCCTTAGACACTGCATTCAGATCGTGCCCCACATTCGCCAAGGTCATGGGTGAGCGGGCAAAAGCAACGGCTATACCGGTGGTCAGGTCAATTTTTCTGGTAGTTTGTGTGGCCAACAACAGGGGGAAAAAGGGATCATGCCCCGTCTCTATTGATTTCAAACCGTCATAGCCCATTTCTTCAAGCTCTTGGGCCTCGGCTCCCGCCTTTTCTAAATCCGACGTCAGAACTGCATCAACTTTCATATTAGGAACTCCGGCGCTTTCGGCATTTATGCCTTCATTTCAATCTCTATGGCACTTATCAACCTGCCACGCAAATCCCTGGGATCGACGATTTCATCAAAGGCTAGTTCATCGCCGCCACCCAGGACGTGGGCCTCACTTGCTCTCTGTTCAAATTCGTCTAGTAGAATTTTACAGTCCTCAGGTATTTCGCTGTTGCTCATTACTTCACGTTTTTTAGGTCATTCGACGTCAGTGGCCCGGATCTCGGCCAGGGCATCGGGTGTATCCACGTCCAGAAAAATTCCGTCATCTTCCATAGGAACTTCTGCAAGTTCCTCTTCATGTTCGCCGATCAGGTACTTGGCGCCACTGTCACCGCTCACTCGCATCATTTCGGCGAAAAATTTTTCACCGAATAAAACAGGGTTTCCCCGCTTGCCTTGGTAGGTTGGGACGCAGATAGTACGTCTTTCCGCCGGACTGAAGGCTGCGATCAGCCGATCAATGTGATTAGCGGAGATCCGGGGCATATCACCCAGCAACACGATCATGCCATCGAAGTTTTCGGAGAGAGCCGAGACACCTATCTGCAACGATGTGCTTATCCCTTCAGCAAATTTGGCATTATGAACAGTGGGGATGGTATATCGTGCGAGCATCGCCTTCACTTGGTCCGCTTCATGCCCGGTCACGGCGATGATATCAACGACTTGGGAAGCTTTCGCAGCCTCAACCACCCGTGCTAGCATGGCTTTACCATCAATCTCTGCCAACAGTTTGTTGTCTGGACCCATGCGGCGCGACTGTCCGGCGGCCAGTATGATTGCTGCGATACGAGGCGCTTTAGGCACGTTAGCCGCAGTGCCAGTCCGTAATTGTGGGCGCGAAGGTATTTCCTTAAGCAGACCACCAGCTCCCATCGCCATGATC
>CAZDQC010000087.1:0-14663 GCA_964507245.1 uncultured Rhodospirillaceae bacterium | reverse complement strand
AACAATGCAGGTATTGTTGGTCCGCGCTGCCGCTTTGAATCGCTTCCGATAGCGGAATTGGCGAACGTGCTCGCAGTCAATGTGACAGGCTTGGCGCAGTGTGCGCAGGAGGCATTGATGCGTATGTCGACCCGGCACGGGGGCACGGGTGGAGCAATCGTCAATGTGTCATCTGGCGCTGCGCATCGCGGCAACCCGGGCGGAGCAGTGCACTACGCCGTCTCAAAAGGAGCAGTGAATAGTATGACAATTGGTCTATCGCAAGAACTGGCGGGAGAGGGCATACGGGTTAACACGGTGAGCCCCGGCCTCACGGCGACTGACATGCCAGATGCGGCCGTGTTGGATTCAGCCGGTCCAACAATTCCCATGGGCCGTGTCGGCGAGGCGGACGAGATAGCAGCAGCCATTGTCTGGCTCTTATCCGATCAGGCCTCTTACGTCGCCGGTGCAAACATTCGTGTTGCTGGCGGTCGGCCATAACTTCTTCTGTACTATCGCACATTATGAATTTGCCAGCCGAAATCTTGCTCTTTCTAACTGCTTAGCCCAACCTTCGCGCGTTCGTCGGCACTCATAAATCGCGGCATGATTTCCTCGGCAAACAAAGTGATGCTTCTTTTTACCTGCTCGAACGACAGTAATGGAATGTTAAGAAAAAGTGCCAGATGCTGGCATCCCGCTTCACTGTTGAGCCTCTCGATTTGCGCCGCCACATTGTCGGGCGAACCAATTAGCAACATGCCGTGTTTGATTTGAAAATCGAAGAAGGTGAGGTGTTCGTCACCAGGTTCCAGTTCTTCCTCAGTCACCATCGGGGCCCAGTCTTTGTAGAGACCGTGTGAACCCCACTGACCAAGGAGGTTGTAGCCTTCTTTACAATCCTTCTCCGCCTGATCCTGCGTTTCCGCTACATAACAAGGACGCATCATAGCCATACCCTCGCCCAGGGCATAAGGGCGGCCATGGGTCTCGGTGGCTACCTGTTGGTAAAGTTTCCAGTTCTCCAGGCTTCGCCCAGGTGATAGGCCTTGGGACATGGTGCCAATCCCGCGTTGGGCACACACCCTGGTCGAGCTCTTTGATTCCGCCATTTGATAAATGGGCAACCGCTCCTGATAAGGCCGGGGTGAGATAGCCATCTTGATAACCGCGCCGTTCTCGGCGTGGTATTTCGGATTCTGGAGCATCTTATTATCGATCCATCCGGGTGCAGGGAATTCATAAAATTCACCTTTGTGGCTGAACGATTCCTGGTAAAGCGCGACAAGAACAACGTCCAATGCCTCCTCAAACAATCTTTTGTTGCGCGCTTGGTCCCGCCGGTCACCGGCCTCGTGAAAATTCATACAGGCCCGACTGTTGATACCAGGCGCAATGCCAAAATCTACTCGGCCTTTGGTAGCCTGATCGAGAAAAGCAATATCTTCCGCCAGCCTTAGCGGATGCCAGTCAGGGACTACTACCCCACACTGCCCAATCCGTAATCGATCACTGAAGCGAGCTACATCGGCACCGAATAAAATGGGGTTAGAACCAGACCTATACCAACCATCCCAGGCAAAATGATGCTCGGCCAACCACACTCCCGTGTAACCTAGCCCATCAAGCAAACCCACTGTTTCATGCATCTCATCGAAAAGAACCGGCCACGAATAGTCTTCGCCCACATGGTAATAAAGCGTGCTGTCGAACCGCATTGAATTCCTCCTGGGGCGTAAGATGCAATTAAACGATAAAACAAAACCGCCCGCCGGAGTAGTCTCCAGAGCTCTTTAGTGACCTTCGGAAACAGTATAGCCTCGCAGCCAACGACCCTTGCTCAAAATCTAGCGGGAGAGTGTCGCGCATATTTGTTCGTGGCCATTACCAGTGCCGGTCATGTCACGGTAACATCGATGATTGCTGTTAGGGGAGTTCATATTAGTCCATACCGTGATGTGGTAGCGGCCTTGTCAATGGTTTTGTGCGGGGTAGATGTGAATAGATCTGCGAACTCCCACTGTTTCTAATTAGAGGAAGATACGCCTAACAATTCTTCAATTTCTTGCTCTTGCGGAAAATGTGAATTGGTACTTAATGAAAGAAGAGCAAGGTTTGCTTTTTTTTGCGCCTGTGAAGACTGTCGCCAGGCTTTGTCATCGGAAGCTTCTAAAGCCCACAAACTACGTACCCCAATCCACCGACTCAGTCTGTTTGGCGAGTGACGCCGGTTGATGTACTCTTGATCAGAACAACCTCAATAACTTTAGAGAAACTTCAATGTTGTTCTATCTTTTTGCTGTCTAAATGACTGAAAAAATTAATGAATCAGCGCCGCGCTCCGGCAAAACCGTATACGGGGCAGTGCTAGGCATTCTGATGTTAGATACAAGATTTCCCCGTATTCACGGGGATATCGGCAATGCAGGAACTTGGCCTTTTCCAGTCATCTACAAAATTGTAGGGGGTGCGACATCCGATAAGGTTGTTCGCAAAGGGGCCTCTGGATTGAGGGATAATTTCACGCGCGCGGCAAAAGAGACCGTCGCAATGGGAGCCGAAGGTATCGGCACCACCTGCGGCTTCCTTTCCCTATTCCAAGATGACATCGCCCAAGCAGCAGGTGTCCCCGTTGCAAGCTCATCTCTCATGCAAGTCCCTTGGGTGCAGAGCACCCTACCACCCCACCAGCGGGTTGGGGTTATCACGATTTCGAAAGAAAGCATTACACCAGCCCACTTAAAAGCGGTCGGTGTTCCTTTGGACACACCCATCGTCGGTACCGAGGAAGGCAAGACCTTTACAACCACTGTCCTTGACGACGGAGAATACATGGACTTCGAACTGGCTCGCGACGACTTGGTGGCTGCTGGTCAACGTCTCGTCACTGAATATCCAAACATTGGCGCCGTCGTGCTCGAATGCACTAATATGGGGCCCTTCACCCGAGACATCCAACTGAACCTCGGGTTACCCGTTTTTGACGTGGTAAGCTACCTCACGTGGTTCCAGGCCGGATTACAACCGAGACGCTATCAACCATAAATTCAATGAACGAACTGCACAAATAGCTGTAGCAACGGCATCGACGGCACAAGTGCCGCTGCTCCCCCAATTCTAATTGACGATCAGGTGTCTGCTACGCGGGTAACCGTCGACTTTAGTGTTGTGATCCGGCGACCTAAAGGCGTTGGTGATGTATAGTGGCACCTCCAGTTCAACGCGAAGGCGCTCTAGAGCCTCCCCAAAGCCGGTTGCCAGGTGCACTTCGCCCATCGTCGAACAGACCAGTACCGAACGAGGGAAGTGGCCGACCATGGAGGATTACCAATGGACCTTTCATTATTCTATCTTCCGACCTGGCGAGATGGCTTCGGGATTTCTCTAGGACGCTATTACGAGGAAATAATAGAGACGGTAAAGCTCGCGGATTCGCTCGGCTGGGCACGGGCATTAACTACGGAACATCATTTCCACTATTATGGCGGTGCGGTTCCAAATCCAGCTGTGATACTGGCGGCATGGGCAAGAGAGACCGAGAACATTAGACTTGCTCCGGCAGTCTCTTTGATACAACTCCGAGACCCACTAAAAGTTGCGGAGGATTACGCCTTAGTTGATCAATTATCGGGTGGGCGCGTAGACATGGGCGTCGCAAGGGGCTTCGCACCTCACGAATTCGGCGCCTTCAATATGGACCAAGCCGAAACAGCAGAGCGCATCTCCGAGGGGCTAGAAATCTGCTCGCGCTTTTGGGCTGGAGAACCATTTTCCTTTACCGGGAAATATTTTTCCTTCGGCAAGCTACAACCCTGGCCACCAACAGAAACTGGTGCACTGCCAATCTGGAATGCGGCCTCCAATTCAAGGGAGAGTTTTGTCAACGCCGCCAAATGCGGCTACCACCTAATGATGAATCACTATCCAATGAGCGCAAGTGCGCTTGCGGAAAAATTTGGTTGGTATTGCGAAGCTTGGGAGAAGGCAGGACGAAAGACGTCAGACCGCAAGGCGATGGTCAATTTTATGTGCCACATTGGTAATACAGAAGAGCAGGCCATTCGGGAAGCCAAAGGTGCATTACAAGAACACGCCGGGGCCTTTGAAAAAGTGATGCAAGGTCGGCAATGGAAAACAGATTATGCCGGAGACGTGTCCGTACTACTGCGAATGTGTGAAGGTGACGATTGGCGCGATGTATTCCGTCGTCGTACGTTAATCTGTTCGCCAGAGCAGGCGGCCGAGCGGATACAGCACTGCCTCAATCTAGGATTTACCGAAATCTCTATAGTTCCCCGCTATGCAGGCCTCACGCACGAACAGTGCACGAATACCATACAGCGTATTACGGAGGAGGTGTTGCCATTGGTAGGTCAGTCAACACAGGCGGTATAGTCGAGTGTTTTTAGCTCCAATTTAGCCAGACTCGGCCAGTGAATTGGCTACCAGTTACGCAACTTTAGAACACCAGCAACTCCAGCAGTCAGATGAAATCAAAGATAAGAAATTTCAGCGTGGACATCAAAACCGAACGAAAAAATTTATTACTGTTATTTTTCTATAGTTGAAATTCCAAATTCTTCGAGAGGCCCGAGAACCTTCTCAACCAACGGCTTTATTTCGCTGGCGAATAATTCAATTGATTTTAAAGCCAACTGATAGCTCGAGCCGCCGACTTGCAAATGAAACATTATATGGCTCGGTCGGGCTTTGCTAATTTCATCCGTTAAACGCTCAGCAATTGTTTCTACATCGCCAACCAGCAGATGCTTGCTCATTTCCTCGAGAGAAATTTCGTCTGGCATTGGGGTTTCATTCATCATCGCACCATTTAGTACTTCTTCGCGTCGGCGAAGAGCAGAAGCCAGACGCATTTGATGACGGCAATTATCTAAGTACTGAAATGTTTCTTCGCGGCTTTCCGTAACACACAAGAATCTTTGGACCCCAAATGAGAGCTCCGATGTGTCCTTGCCCGCAGATTTAAAACTCGATTCCAGTCGATTTCGTTGTTCTACGATATAGTCAACACCGTGCATCCTACCAGCGAACATCGGTGTATAGCCCCGTTTTACTGCAATTTTGTGGATGTCTTCGGAATCGCCTGCTATCCAAATTTCGGGCATACCATTCACCGGTTGCGCGCTGATATGTGTCTCTGGCAATTGATAATGCCTTCCGTTGTAGCTGAATGTTTCCTTACTGAAGGCCAATTCAACCATATCCATTAGCTCTTCTGTTTGCGACTTTGACGACGAAAGCTCGGCGCCAAACCTTTCGAATTCGTAAGGTTGGTATCCGCTACCAATACCCAAGATCAAACGGCCATCGGATAACCCGTCTGCCATTCCAATTTCTGCAATTAGTCGAGCGGGTGAATAAAGCGGCATCACCACCACGGCAGGTGCAAGTTTGATGCGGCTAGTTACGGCCGCGCAATGGGCAACCATCATCAAAGGAGAGGGGCAGACGCAGTAATTCGAAAAATGATGTTCAGCAAACCATGCTATTTCAAAACCCGCTTCTTCAGCCAGTTTGGTTTGTTCACGTGCCTCATGGAATAGACGTTGGGTAGGGGTACCTCTTTCTCGGTAACCCATCAAATTAAACTGCCCAAAATGCATTGTTACTTCCTTATGTATGAACTCTAGCGCCGGATCTTAGTGTATCTCTAATTTCAACAAATAAAGAGCTTGTTATTAAGGCACCATTCGTCAGAAGAGTTCAATTTCCCCAAGTTTGTATCTTGTAATAACTACTCGGATAATTCGTGCAAAATACCCAGCTTATAAAGCTCATCAATAGAAGATTCCCTTATACCTATTTCTCGCAGTACTTCACGATTATCCGCCCCTTGCGTCGATGCTAAAGGCAGTGCTCCGGTATCCCGGCCATTGAAACGCCAAGGTCCCTTTGGAAGACGAATTGTTTGATCACCAATTACAACTTCGTAGGTTGGTTTCATTGCAATCGCCCATTCCGTGTCTAGTACCTCTGCGGGTGTGCGGATTTTACCGATTGCCAAACCGCCACCACCAGATACCTGGACTTCCAACTCCTCAAATGTACGGAAGGTACGTATCCATCCTTGCACTTCTTCCATCAAATTAACAAAATTTTTCCGCCGTAACTCCGGCGTCAGAAAACGTTGATCAGCGCGCAAATCGTTGCGCCCCATCATTGTGCAAAATCTCACAAAGGAGGTCGACCATACCGGTGAAGTGACAATTGTAACCAAAGAACCATCGGCTAATTCAAAGATTGGCGATTCCGGGGCGCTCAGCGCCCACGGTTCGTCATCGGCATTTTCGAGTTCGTTGATTTGCCCGTGGATACGCTCGTTCACTGATAGCATGGTTGCCATCATTGAGACGTCTGCGTGTGTTCCCTTGCCTGTTTGTGCACGTTCGTTCAACCCAGCAAGAGCCGCGATCGCGCCTTGAAGTCCGGTATAGAGGTCGGCGTGACTCGATGAATCATTTACCGGTTTAGTCAAATTCTTCCCATAATGCGCAAGATGTGTTGCCGTAGCCCCAGATTCGGCTTGCACGGTGGGGGCAAATGCCGGTCTACCTGACCAGGGTGAATCTTGTCCGTATCCAGTCATCGACACATACACCACGAGTGGATTGATGGCCGCGACGGCCTTATAATCAAGCCCAAAGCTTTCCATTGTGCCAGGTCGGTAATTTTCTACAATTACATCTGCTTTGGTGCAAAGTTCAAAGACAATTTTGCGTGCTTCAGGCCAGTTTAGGTCAATACAGAGATTTCGTTTACCCCCATTTAGTTGAAGATAATAACCAGAATGTTTGTCAATTACCGGCCATCCAGCGCGCGCCATATCCCCTGCAGGTGGTTCAATTTTTGTCACTGACGCGCCGAGTTCAACCAAAACTCGTGTGCACGTTGGCCCTGCAAGTACGCGTGTAAAATCGACCACTATTACGCCATCCAGTGGTTTCATCATTTACCCTCGAAGATCGCTGAGCCAGGGCCAGTGGCCTCCATAGCGTTCATTCCATGTTTAACATCATTACTAGCCCACATTGCCGATAGTTCTTCTGCTAATACTTCGTCTGCAGCACGCGTGCCGTCATTGACTGCGATCTGGACTAACCGCTTTATTGCTCCGAGAGCTATAGTTGGTCCTGCCGCTAGTTGGCGCACCATTGATAGCGATGCTGATGTCAATTCGCCGTCTGGTACGACCAGATTTATGACACCCCATCGTTCGAGAACATCAGGTGAATAGCGTCGTCCAAGCATGGTTATTTCACGTGCGCGCGCAGGTCCTGACAGAGCAACAAGGCGTTGAACTGCCCCAAGTAGCGGAGCAAGGCCAATTCCCACTTCAACGGAACCGATTTTTGCGGTCTCGGCAGCGATGATCAGATCGCAGGTCAACGCCAGTTCGAATCCACCGCCTAATGCAGCGCCGTGCACTGCAGCGACGGTAGGTACTGGAATAGCCTCCATCCGTTCAAGTACAATGGGTGCATCTATGACGTCGGGAGAGAGTGTCGTTACGTCCGCTCCAGCACAGAAATGCCGGAGATCGCTTCGAACAAGGATTGCACGAGCTCCTTCGGCAACGGAAGTTTCCAGCGCTACGCAGTATTGATCCAAAAATTCACCATCAATTAGGTTGTGCGGTGGCTTATCCAAGGTCACAATCGCAACCGCCGCATCCAATTCACGTCGGATTAGTGTTGCCATGGGACTTCCTTTTCGTTTGCTTCCAGATTTGTGTTAGTTTGGGTCTTGTTGTTGCAAGTAACGATATTCAAATATGATTTCCATATTCACTTGTGTTCTAAGATTTTACAAATTAGCGGTAGAATAATCTGTTTATCTTTTTCTTTAGGTATAGTGTCATGAGGAATATTCTATTAATTGTTAGTGTCAATTTAACCGACTATTAGAAGTGCTAATTTCCGAAAACATGGTATGTATCATCAAATTATTTTTTATATTCCAAGCGAATTTAGAAAAAATCGCAAGGGCTCAATTACAATAGAAAATAACATTGTTACGGGAGAAAATTATGACTGAACTTCGTATGATTCCGACGGCCGGCCGCACAGCAGTTATTGTGGTTGATATGCAGAACGCATTCTGTTCCGACGAGGGATCAATTGCCAAGATCGGCCTAGATAATTCCATGCTAAAGGCTGCGGTAGAGCCCTGTAAACGACTGATTGCTGCAGCGAGAGCCGCGAAAGTTCCAATCATTTATACACGTTACATCTTTCGCCCTGATTATGCCGATGGCGGAATAATGGTAAAATATTTGATCCCTGCGCTCGGAGAATCAGGCCACCTGACGGCCGGGACACCGGATATAGAGGTGGTAGACGCTCTAGCTCCCCTAAAAGACGACTATATAGTTGATAAAAACCGCCCAAGCTCCTTCTACGCGACTGGTTTAGAGCCAATGCTAAATGGCTTGGGTGTGGACAGCCTAGTGGTTTGCGGTGTCACGACAAATTGCTGTGTGGAAACCACTGTACGGGATGCTAGCCAGCGGGATTATAAGACTTTTGTCGTTACTGACGCGACCGGTGAGCTGGAACAAGAACGCCATGACTTTGCCATCAACACCATGGAATTTTTGTTTGCTGAGACAGTAACTGTCGATGATATGGTTCAGCTCTGGCAGTCCAAACAATCATCAGCCGCTTAAAGCGACTATGAATTAATTATCAGGCCCCGGCTTAAAACCTTTTGCGCTTGCAAAAATTTTAGGGAATTACCGGGCTGGCGGCAAAAGTCGCGGTTCCTATGTTCGCCAGGTAATTGCCTCAAACATCCAATTTTTCGGCGGCTGGAACCAGATGACTATTCTCGTGCCATTTCCGCTCTGCCAACCCCATCGCCATCTAGCACCTGATGTGGGCTGGCGGTGACTACCACCTTGCGCAATTCACCGTCGAATTCAAACGGCGCGGCATAGGCCCCCACCGGATTGCCGCGATCGCGGCCTATATCCAGACCAGACCAGGAAATCATCAGGAAGAAACCAAGCCCGCTTTCAACACTGCCGACAAGCGTGCCATCATAAAAAAGTTCATAACGGCTGCGGCCCATGCCGACGCCCATTTTGGGTGGATCTTCACGGCTAAGGCGCGTCACCACTAATCCGAGGACGTGTTCTCCTGCCTCAATGCGCCGATCTGATTTCAATATAACATGTTCGCCGCCAATGTTCAGATCATGCAGAAGATAACCGTCTTCAAGATATAGACTGTAGCCGGACGTACTGTCCCCGTGAGCTATAAGAACACCATTAGCCGGAGCGGACCGTATCACCACATCAGCCTCAATACGGTAGTCACGACTGCGCAGATCCGGTGCCACATCCGAGGGCAAATGCCCCATACCAGCGTGAAAAATATACTTCTGACGATCACCTTGAATTCGGGCGGCATTTTCTGCGAAGCGCGGCGCAAAACGATCATCGAGCGGCAGGACCATATATTTTTCTGCTTCCCCCCACCAACAATCGATCATCGCTTGCAGTCGTTCAGGTTCCTCGGCGGCCAGATCCGTGCATTCCGAAAAATCGTTATTCAGATCGAATAATTCCCATTGATCGCCCTCGAATGGTTGGCCGGTGGGATGAAATGCAACCGCTTTCCAACCGTCTTGCCATAGGCCGCGATGCCCGAACATTTCGAAATACTGCGGCAGGCTGCGCAGAGGTGCGCCGGCGTCGTGCAGACTAGCAGCGAAACTTGTGCCCTCAATCGGCTGCTGCTCAACACCTGCAATCAGCGCCGGAGCCTCAATCCGCAAGACTTCAAGCAAGGTTGGCACCACGTCACTCGCATGGGCGAATTGATGGCGCAGCTCACCCCGCGCGGCAAGACCCTTGCGCCAGTTGATCACCAAAGGATCACGAATGCCCCCGCCGTGAGTGTTTTGCTTATACCGTTTCAACGGCGTGTTCGCCGCCATGGCCCAGCCATGGGGAAAATTGCTGTGAGTGTCAGGTCCGCCAACATCATCGATGCGGGCAATTTTCTCTGCCATCGGCTCTGGGCGCAGATTGAACGGCCCCATGGCATTGACCAAGCCAAAAAGCCCGCCTTCCTGGCTGGCTCCATTATCCGACAGCACAAGGATTAACGTGTTATCCCGCAGCCCGCTATGTTCCAAGAAACTAATCAATCTGGCCAGTTGCTGATCTGTATGATCCAGCATGCCCGCATAAGCCGATTGTAGGCGGGTGAACAATCGTTGTTCGCCCGCATTGTGATCATCCCAGGCCTTTACCCCATGGTTACGCGGTGGCAGTTCCGTATTCTTCGGCACAATGCCAAGTTCTTTCTGCCGCGCCAGCCTTTGCCGGCGTTCCTTGTCCCACCCGCCAGAAAATACATCATCATAAGACCGAATTAGATCTGGCGGGGCCTGATGAGGTGCATGACACGCCCCGAAGGCAAGCCAGGTCAACCAAGGCACATCCGGATCGTCGGCCAAGTGGTCCGCCAGATAACGAATTGTCTGATCCACCAGGTCTTCCGTCAGGTGATAGCCCGAAGCGAAATTCCCCGGCGGATCGATATGACTGTTATCGCGCACCAGTTCAGGCGCGTAGTGATCCGTTTCCGCATCCAAAAAACCATAAAAATGATCAAAACCCCGGCCTAATGGCCAGCCATCAAACGGGCCCGTGGCACCACCTTCGCTCAATGGGGTCACATGCCATTTACCGACCATATAATTGCGATAGGAATGCGGTTTCAAAATTTCCGCTAACGTCCCTGCCGAACGAGATATCTTGCCGCGATAGCCGGGAAATCCACTATCGAAATTCGCCAAGCAGCCGACGCCGACAGAATGATGATTTCGCCCGGTTAACAGAGAGGCGCGGGTAGTCGAGCACATGGCTGTGGTATGAAAACAGGTATAACGCAATCCATCGGCGGCGAGCGCATCTATGGTCGGCGTTTTGATCGGGGAACCATAACAGCCAAAATCAGAAAATCCGACGTCATCAAATAGCACGAGCAGAATGTTCGGTGCTCCCTCTGGTGCTGCCGGTTTATCCGGCCAATAGGGTTGAGATTCCGCTCTCGTCCTACCGATCTTGCTGTTTGTCACCACTTTGCACACTCTTCTATCGACATTTCCCCAATAGTATTCAAACTCGACAAAATCATACCCAATCGCACTGTTTTCGGCAGAATTTATTTCTCTATCAGCCCGACGCATCTAATTTTGACGACTCAAAAGAGTTTTGAGTACCATTTGGTATAATTCCCACCATCCTAGAGCACTTCTCCTATTATTTTTCAGTTGGTATTGATTATCTGGGTCCACGCCTTAACAGATCTAGCCATAAATTGATGAGTGGCCGTTCTATCCTTACGATGGTGTCGGCAATTTGCTACCATCATGGAAATTCTGGAGGTTATCTCAGGGATATCGGTTCGATAATGATCGAAGATAAATTGATCGTCCCAACTACCTGCTGGGAATGCACTACCCATTGCGGCGCTTTGGCCACAGTGGAGGATGGACGCGTCACGAAGTTCATGCCCAATCCCGATCATCCCGGATCACTCGGTGCTTTCTGTGTCAAGGGTATGCGCGGCCTTCCAGAGTTGACCTATCACCCCAACCGTATCCTCCATCCGATGCGCCGTAGTGGCGAACGCGGCGGCGGCACCTGGGAACAGTTATCCTGGGATGACGCGTTGGATGAGATAACAGAAAAGCTGTTAGCGGTGCGTGATAAGTATGGCCCACTTGCTCTATGCGGTGCGGTAAGCAGTGCCCATTTCAGCAGAGGCGTATCGCTGGCACTTCTGATGCGCGCATTCGGTTCGCCGAATTGGATGATGAACCAGGATCTGTGTAGCGGCTGCCGAAGCCTGTCCGACAAGATTACGGGGCTGACTATTTCCAACGGTGAGGATATCGACAATACCAACTGCGCTCTTGTTGTCGGCCGCAACCCAATTGCTTCCGACCCGTCACAATGGCTGGCCCTCAAGCGGGCGCAAAGAAAGGGTGCAAAGATTGTCGTGATCGACATAGCCCGGACCAGGGCGGCGCGCCTCGCCGATCTCTGGCTTCAACCAAAACCAGGCACGGACGCCGCTATTGGTCTCGGCATGATCCGTTGGTTGATCGCGCACAATAGGCATGATTCTGAATTTGTTGGAAAATGGTGCCATGGTTTCGAGGCATTAAAAGATCGCGCAGAACGCTATACCCCAGAATATGTAGCAGAACTGACTGGTATTGCTGAGAGAGATATCGTCTGCGCAGCTGAATTTTATGCTGACGGGCCATCCTGCTTTGTTTCGGGCCACGGCATCGATGCGTTCAGCGCCGGGGTACAGACTTACCGGGCATTCCATTCGCTGGTCGCGATTAGTGGCAATATCGATCGGGTAGGTGGAAATCGCCGCGTTAAACGCCCAACGGGTTTTACCAATTATATCGAGGTGCTGCACAAGCCGGAATTTCGGCTTCCGCTCGAAGTCGAACAACAGACCATTGGGGCAGATCGTTTCCCACTCTGGGCGGGACCGGAAGGATTTCAGACCGCCTGCAATAACCCGGGCGTTATCGAAGCTATACTCAGCGGCGAGCCTTATCCAGTCCGAGCGATGTATGTTACCGGTGTCAATATCGTCGTTACCTATCCAGACACGCAGAAGACCGTTGCAGCGCTAAAATCACTCGATTTTCTAGCTGTCGGGACCCATATGATGAACCCGACAGCGGCGCTAGCGGATATCGTGCTGCCGAAGACAACCGGGCTGGAGGAAGAGGAGGTATCGCTTGAGGCCACAGGACCCTGCCTCAGCGCGATGCAACCGGCTCACCCACCGTTGGGCGAGGCCCGCAGCGATTTCGATATTGCGCTTGGGATCGTCCAACGACTGGAGGCACACGGCATTACCGATGCAAGGCGATATCATCCTTGGGAGAGCAAGCGCGAATTCAATGAATTTCTGCTAGGCGACGGCCCAATCAGCATGGAACAACTTCTCAAAAATGGTTACGCAACGTTCTCATATGAGCTGGGCGATTTCGATCGCGTCGGAATCAAAACCTATACCGGCAAAATAGAACTTTTTTCAGAAAAACTAGCGGAACTTGGCCTCGATCCCCTGCCCGACTATATCCCACCCCATATGGACCAGACTTTGGAGGTGACGCGACAAGAATATCCCCTGACGTTGCTGACCGGTGCGCGGGAAAAAACCTATCACCATTCTCGTTTCCGCGACCAGGTCTGGGCGCGCAAAGTCTCCAACGATCCGTGGTTGCAAATGAACCCCGAAACTGCAGAGAAATTCGGGTTACTCGAAAACGATTGGGTTGTAGTTGAAACAATCGACCACAACGGCCAATGTCGGCTCCGCGTCCGGGTTACAGAAGATGTGCTGCCTGACGTGCTGCGAACCGGGATGGGGTGGTGGTACCCAGAGGCCGCTGGCCCCGAATTCGGCGCACTTGACATAAACATTAATGCCGCAATAGCCTATGATGGCCTGTGCGACCCGGTGACCGGATCAGTTGACACCCGCGGCATACGCTGCCGTCTCACCAAAACTAATATCGCTACTGCGGCGGAATAAGCCTCAGGTACAATTAAGGGCCCAACCGAACAATTATCTGATTCTTGGCATTTGCACGTACCTTTTCGAAGGATTCACATCATGGAATTTGCGTTATGTTTCAAAGGAACCATGCAACCAGACCGAGCCCGCTATTTGGTCCGCCAGGCTGAAGACGCCGGGTTCACCTACTGTTGGTTTTACGACAGTCATATTCTTTGGCGGGAAAGCTTCATGGCTATGGCAATGTGTATGGAGCACACCAAGGCCATGCGTTTTGGCCCCTGCGTCACCAATCCAAATACTCGTGATTGGTCGGTAGCAGCGTCAATGTTTGCATCCCTTGCCTATCAGTCGGACGGACGGTTCGATGTCGGCCTGGGTCGCGGCGATAGTGCTGTCCGGGTTATGGGCCAAAAGCCAGCAACCTTGGCTCGAGTGACCGAGTTCACCGAAAAGGTGAAAGCCATGGTACGGGGTGAAGAAGTTGTATATGGAGAATGTTCTGAGCCCGTGCAATTCACCTGGGCCACCGGCTACGATCTACCAGTATGGATCGCCGCATACGGACCCATGGCTCTCAAGACCGCCGGTGAGTGCGGGGACGGGTTGATCCTGCAGATCGCTGAGCCAGCTATCTGTAAGTGGCTTGCCGATCAGGCTATTAGCGCTGGCCGGGCAGCCGGTCGCGATATGAGTAAATTCAAAGTGATGTCAACGGCACCGGCGTACGTAGGCCCGATGGATCTCTGCATAGAAAAAACCAAATGGTTCCCAGCCATGGTGGGTAATCACATCGCCGATATAGTGGAAAAATACGGCAAAAATACCGATGTTATGCCTCAGAATTTACTCGCTTATATAGAAAAACGGCGGGGTTATGACTACTCCCATCATGGTGAGAGTGATAACCCCTATTTGGAATTTATCACGCCAGAAATTGTTGATGATTTTGCTGTTCTGGGCGATACGCAGCGCCACGTGGCTAAAATTCAGGCATTGGAGGAAGCAGGAATTAACCAATTCAATATTCCAATAGAAAATGGCGAGGAGGAACATATGATCGCCTTTTACGCCAATAGCGTAATCCCCCATTTC
>CAZDQC010000086.1:0-14707 GCA_964507245.1 uncultured Rhodospirillaceae bacterium | reverse complement strand
TCGCGGGCTATGGCGCCGTAGTGGCGAGCTCGCACAATAGAATCAGCTAGGGCGCCGCTACCCTGTAATAAATCCATGGCGTGCGACAGATCGCCGTTCTTTTGTTCACCGTCCGAAATAGTCCGTTTCCAAAAAGCTCGGTCTGCATCGTCGCCCCTGCGATAGGCTAAAAGCACCGGCAGGGTCACCTTGCATTCTCGGAAATCGTCACCGACAGTCTTGCCCAACGTTGCCTGCTGGGCAGAATAATCCAGCCCATCATCGACAAGCTGAAAGGCGATGCCTAGATTTCGGCCGTAGCTTTCTAATGCGTCCTCTTCCACCCGGCCTTTGCCGGCGATCAGGGCGCCAATGCGGCTGGCCGCAGAGAACAAAGCCGCGGTTTTGGCGGCCACCACGTCGAGGTATTTTTCTTCCGGGATGTCAACGTTGTTCAAGGTTTCCAGTTGCATCACCTCACCTTCGGAGATGATGGCAGAAGCATCAGCTAGCACCCGCAAGACTTCTAGACTGCCATCGGCTACCATAATCTGAAAGGCACGGGAGAATAAAAAGTCGCCTACCAGAACACTGGCTTGATTGCCCCACAACGCGTTGGCAGTGGTATCGCCACGGCGCAAATTGCTCTCATCCACCACGTCGTCGTGCAGCAATGAGGCCGTATGGATAAACTCCACTGCCGCAGCTAGGCCAATCTGCCGCTCGCCCACATAACCGCAAAGAAGCGCACTGGCCAGAGTCAGCATGGGGCGCAGACGCTTCCCCCCCGAGGCAATGATGTGTCCGGCCAGCTGCGGTATCAGTGGCGCCCGACTGTCCATACGATCCAGAATTGTACGGTTAACCTTACCCAAATCGTCGCCCACCAGTCGCATTAGGGGCTCCAGGGAGGCGCGTCGAGGCCCAACTCCCTCCAATTTAACAATGTTCGCCAAGATTTTACCCCCTGGTTTTCCGCGACTCCTCACCGCTGTCTCTATAGACTGCATTCCATGGGGTAAATGCAAGGGCACGTTGGTGTAATCTGATCATGATTGAACTACTGCGCAGCAATGATGCGGTGATACTGTCTTTTGCAGAAGCGTTGCTGCGGGATGCCGGCATAAAATGCGCAGTGCTGGATCGTCATATGTCAATTACAGAGGGCTCCGTAGATGCCTTAAACCAGCGCCTCATGGTACGGGTTGAAGACGAAACTCATGCCCGTGCCCTGATAGCGGAGGCCGGGATCTGATAGAATTGACCCAGGACCACCTATTAAATCGGCGCGTAATTTTGTCCCAACCGAAAATTGGTTATCGCGCGGGTTCAGACGCCATTTTACTGGCCGCCGCTGTGCCCGCGCTTGCGGGACAAACGGTGCTCGACGCTGGCGCGGGTGTCGGCGCCGTGGCCCTTTGTCTGGCCAGCCGCGTTGAAAATATTCAGGTGCGTGGCCTGGAACGACAAGTTGAACTAACAAAACTGGCCGCGGACAATGCCACCGCGAACGGTCTTGCCGACCGTGTCAACGTCCTATGTGGCGACATTCATCAGCCACCCGACGAGATCAACCGGGCGGTGTTCGATCATACGGTTTGCAATCCACCGTTCCACGACGTGGCCAAGGCCTCGCCCTCACCAGACGAGGGCAAGGCCTTGGCCCACAGTGAGGGGGAGACACCGCTGTCTAAATGGTTGTCATTTTGCCTGCGCCGTACCCGGCCCGGCGGCACCGTGACCATGATTCACCGGGCTAGCCGGTTACACGAAATATTAGCGGGATGGAAGGATGGTGCGGGCGACATGGTCATCATTCCCCTGTGGCCAAAAGCCGGTCGGCCGGCCGGGCGTATCATTGTTCAGGCCAAGGTGGGCGGCAAAGGACCCACGGTCCTACACCCTGGACTTCAACTGCATAAATACAATGGCGCCGATACGGACAAAGCCCAGGCCATACTGCGTGGCGGCATGGCGTTGGATCTAGCTATCTCACGGTAATTAGCGGTTCGCCCGCCTGGCATTCGCCGATGATGGCGGCTGCAGCGTAACCTTTGTGGTGAAAAAGAGCCAATATATCGTCGGCACCACTGGGATCGCAGACGACCAGCAAGGGACCAGCAGTCTGTGGATCATACAGCATGTTGTTGCACCATTGCGGCAAACCGGCTGGCAAGCTAATGCCGTCATCGAAATCCATACGGTTGCGGTTGGTTGCACCCGTGTTGATGCCAGCTTCCGCCAGTTCCCGGCCAGCAGCCAGCATCGGGATGGCGCTTAAATTCAGTTTTGCTCCGACACCAGATCCTTGGCAGACCTCGCTTAAATGACCTAGCAGACCAAAGCCTGTGATATCCGTCATGGCGTGCACGTCCTCCCGTGCGCCCAAGTCATAACCGATATCATTGAGGCGCGTGGTGCTGGCGATCATTTCAGCATAAGCGGAATCCGAGATCGTACCAGATTTCACCGCATTAGACATAAAGCCCGTACCAAGACCCTTGCCCAAGATCAGCACATCATCGGGCTTGGCCCCGATGTTGCGCTTGATGTTGGCGATATCCACCATTCCAATGACTGCCAGCCCATAGATTGGCTCCAGCGTGTCGATGGAATGACCCCCGGCAACGGGCACGCCAGCATCCTTGCAGACCGCGGCGCCGCCCGCCAGCACACCCTGGATGACCTCGGAAGTGACCTTATCGATGGGCATTCCGCATATAGCCAGGGCCAAAATAGGGCGCCCGCCTACCGCATAGACGTCCGAAAGGGCGTTAGTGGCCGAAATGCGGCCGAAATCAAAGGGGTCGTCAACCACGGGCATAAAAAAATCGGTCGTCGCCACTATTGCCCGCGTCTCGTCGATACGATAGACGGCAGCATCATCACCTGTATCGTTGCCGACCAAAAGTTCTGCGTTGTCATCTGGCCTGGGCAACGTCGCAAGTAAATCCCGCAGCACGGCAGGAGCAATCTTGCACCCTCAACCACCGCCGTGGGCGAGGGCGGTCAGCCGCAGGACCTCACCGGCTGTTTGTTCTTTGCTCATTCATGCCTCGTTGCTTTCTGTTTTACGCGTTGACGTCGATCACCGTGCGGCCGCGTACTTGACCCTTCAAAATATCGGCCGTTATAGCGGGAACATCAGCCATAGGCCGAATTTGAGTCATAGCGTCCAATTTGTCCAAGGGCAGATCCGTGGCCAGACGGGCCCAGGCCTGAGCCCGTCGATCCGATGGGCAATAGGCACTGTCAATGCCCCAAATTCTTGTTCCCCGCAGGATAAAGGGTAATACAGTGCCTGGCAGATCCGGCCCCGCAGCCAGACCGCACACCGCGACCGTGCCCAGTGACTTGGTCTGGGCCAGGACATTGACCAGAATATTGCTGCCCACAGTATCTATGCCCCCGGCCCAGGTTTCCCTCCCTAGGGGGCGGCCCTTTGCGCTTAATTCTTCTCTCGGCACGATGCTGTTAGCGCCCAAGTCTTTGAGATAATCATGTTCGCTCTCCCGGCCCGTGGAGGCAGCGACGCTGTAGCCCAGGTTAGCAAGAACCGCGACCGCGACCGAGCCGACACCACCAGCTGCACCAGTGACAATGACATCCCCATTGCCCGGTTTCACGCCTGCGTCCTCCAGGGCTAACACACTCATCATGGCCGTAAATCCGGCCGTGCCGATGGCCATAGTCTGCTGCAAGCTCAGACGGTCGGGTTTTCCCACCAACCAGTCTGCCTTGGCGCGAGCTCTTTGCGACAACCCGCCTGAAACGTTTTCACCCACACCCCAGCCTGTTAAGACCACCTCGTCGCCGACCTCGAATTTGGCGCTCTCCGAAGCCTCGACCACGCCTGAATAATCAATGCCCGGTGCCATGGGCATGGCTCGCATAATCTTGGAGATATTGCCCTGAACAGCCATTCCGTCCTTGTAGTTAATGGTGGAATATTTCACACCCACCGTCACTTCGTCAGCTGCGAGGTCATTGTCTGCGACGTCCCTAAGTTCTACACTCGCTTTGCCATCAACCTCAGTGGCCCACCAGGCCTTGAACGTGCCCTTCATAATCGTTTCCCATTATGGTGTTTCAAAATAATTTCAGCGCGAATCATAGCGTCTGAATTCAGTCCGGCAAGCATTCACCAAATTTTAACGGTTGGCCAATAGGCGGGCTTGCCAATTCTCCCTCTCGCATCACGGTATGGCCACGAATGATAGTGGCAATGGGCCAGCCCGTCACCTCTCGCCCATGGAATGGCGTCCAACCGGATCGGTTAGCCATGTCTTCGTCCAATATCTGTCTCTTGGCGGCCAAATCCACTACCGTGAAGTCAGCATCATTTCCAACGGCTATGCGACCCTTGCCAGCAATGCCAAATAACCGCGCGGGTCCGGCACACAGCAGATCCATGAGGCGCAACAAGCTTAACCGGCCTGCCGCCGCGTGGTCCAACATGACGGGCAACATGGTCTGAACGCCGGGCATGCCCGACGGGCTGGCTGGATAGATCGCGCCCTTTTCCTCCAAGGTGTGGGGCGCGTGGTCGGAACCAAGAACATCTACAACACCTTGCTGCAAGCCCCACCACAGGCCCTGCCGGTGGCTCTCGTCCCGGATCGGTGGGTTCATCTGTACCCGTGTGCCCAATTCGGTATAACAGTCGGGTGCAGATAGGGTCAGGTGTTGCGGTGTTACTTCGACCGAAGCGATGTCCTTGTTTTCCGCCAGAAACCTAATTTCCTCTGCCGTGGTAATATGCAAAACATGGACCCTGGTGCCGGTTTCTCGTGCGATCGCGATTAGCCGTCTGGTAGCTCGCAGCGCGGTTTCCGAATCCCGCCAAACAGGGTGAGCTGACGGATCAGCCGCCTCTTGCGCCAGGTGCTGGCGTTCCCTCAGGCGTGGTTCGTCTTCCGCATGTACAGCGCAGCGGCGTTTTATGGCGCCTAAAATTTGGCGCAAGGTGGGGTCGTCTTCAGTCAATAGATTACCGGTGGAAGAGCCCATGAAAATTTTCACGCCGCAACAACCGGGTAGACGCTCTAATTCTGCTAACTGCTCGGCGTTCTCTTTCGTGCCACCAACGTAAAAGGCATGCTCACACAACATGCGATCCTTGGCACGGGCAAGTTTGTCAGCTAGAGCGTCCGGACTGGTGGTAAGGGGGGAGGTGTTGGGCATCTCGAACACCGCCGTGACGCCCCCCAACACGGCGCCGCGAGAGCCTGCCTCTAAATTTTCCTTGTGCTCACTACCCGGCTCACGGAAATGCACCTGAGTATCGATCACACCGGGCAGCACGTGCAACCCGGTAGCGTCAAAAACCTCACCGGCTGTAGCCGCAGCCATGTCGCCGATGACGGCGATACGCCCATCACGGACACCAACATCGCCGCGGCTAATACCGTTATGGGTGATCAGCGTGCCTCCGCGCAGCAATAAATCAAAGGGTTCAATCATATGGGTCTCCTACACTGGCGTGGCCAGGGTCTCGAATACATCTCCCTGGGGTTCAGCGCCGAGGATATGGCGGCGATGCCACAGGGCGTAGAACAATAGGGTCCACGCCGCAAATCCGTGACGTTTGCCGCCTTTTTGATATAGAGAAGCGACTTGATTTGGACGGGCGATAGCCTTGATGCCCGGTTGGTCAGCCACCATGGGGCCCAGTTCAGCACCTCGGCCGCGAATCCATTCCGCAACAGGAACGGTAAACCCCTGCTTTTTGGCAAAAGGTTGCGCCTCAGGGTTGGCTTTGGATAACCAACGGCGGAGAAGATATTTGCCCTGACCGTCCCTTAACTTTAGTTCGTCCGGCAGGCGGAATGCGAAATCAGCCACATTCGGGTCGAGGAACGGAGTTCGTCCCTCCACCCCATATGCCATGAGGCAGCGGTCTAGCTTGATCAATAGGTCATTAGGCAGCCAAGCAGCACAGTCAATGGCCTGGGCTAATTGGAGGCGGGTTAGGCCCGTGGCACCCAAGGTGCTTTCCGCTGCGCGGATGCCATCCCGCCAGGTATCGGAGCTCTGGCGAAGTACACCCAGGCGATCGAACCGTCCCGTACGCCGCATAGTGCGGCGCCCACCCACCCACCAGGGCCGATGGGCATCCCGATAGCGCCCGTAACCGGCGAACAGTTCATCGCCACCCTCACCGGACAAAACCACTTTCAGTCCAGCTGCCTTAGCTGTGGCCGCCAATTTAAATGTGGGCAGTACCGCATAGTCTGCCGCGGGGTCGTCCAATTGCGCCGCCACCTTGGGCAACAGGGACCAAAAATCGCATTCATCAAAATTGATTTCCATATGATCCGCACTTAGATGCCTAGCTACTGCCTGAGCTCGGCCTCGTTCGTCATGGGTCTTGGTACCGCTAAAGCCAGCTGTGAAGGCTTGCACTGGTTGCTCGTTCAGGCGCGCCATTACGGTTAGAAGGGCGGAACTATCAATACCGCCTGAAAGAAACATTCCGTAAGGCACGTCCGATCGCTGGTGTAGTTCTACACTTTCCAGCAACACCCGCTCAAGCTTTGCGAGGGCCGTCGGTTCGTCCAGATTCCGGGGTGGGGCCAGCGGTAGGGCCCTACGCCGGCGGCGTTCCAGAATTCGTCCTTGAGAAACAAACATGGTTTCACCCGGCAAAACCCGAAAAATGCCGCTGTGAATGCTGCCTCTGCCAGTGGTGAACTGCATCTGTAGCAATTCATTCATGGGACGATCATCTAAATTTGGCTTGACCAAACCTGCAGCTACGAGGGCCGAAGGTTCCGAGGCGAAGGCGAACCCAAACTCTCCCTCCACGTAATACAACGGCTTAATTCCGAACGGATCGCGGGCCAGAACCAACAAACCCTCTCTGGGATCGTGGATGGCAACCGCATACATTCCACGAAGTCGGTCGGCGAATTCAATACCCTTACGACGATATAGAACGAGGGCGGGTTCACAGTCCGACCACGTTTGCCATTCTACATCCCTAAATTCCTGGCGCAGCTCAATGTAATTGTAGATTTCCGCATTGGCAATCAAGGCCATGCCGTCTAGCTCTTGGATCGGCTGATCACCGGTTTTTAGGTCAATAATGGCCAGGCGGGAATGAGTTAGACCAATCCCTTCATCAATAAACAGTCCTTTACCATCTGGACCGCGATGGGCAAGGGCGGCCTGTAACGCCAATAAAACTGATTCGTCGGGGGCGGTCCCGTCTGCAGTCATGATGCCGGCAATGCCACACATCAGGCTGCTACCTGGTCAAAGAAATCCAGATAACGGCGCACCACCACAGGTTCACTAAACTGGGTGCTATAGCCGGCAAGGCCTGTTTTCACAAGATTTTGCGCCAACTCGGGATTGGAAAGCACCTGATCGATGCCGAAAGCCAGAGCCTGAGGATCGTCCACGGGAACCAGCAAGCCGTTTTCCCCATCCCGAATTAACTCCGTCGGTCCCTGCGCTGCTGTGGCGACAATAGGCCGTCGGCGCGCCCATGCTTCTAGCACTACATTACCCAACGGTTCGATGCGAGAAGAACAGACGACAAGATCCGCCGCCTCGTATAAGGGAGCGGGATCCTCCTGCCAGCCAAGAAACCGGATTCGCTGAGTCACACCAAAGCGCGCGGCCTGTTTTCGCAACCTGGCTTCCAAAGGACCTTCGCCGGCGAGCCACAAATAGACATCCGGTAGCCGGCGCAGGGCGTCGATCAAAATGTCAAATGCTTTGTTCTGATGCAAACGTCCCAAAGCTAGGATCACGGCGCAATCATCCGGCGTTGACAGGTTCCGCCGGGGCACAGGGTCAACCGCTCCAGCCGAGACGAAATTAGGTAGATAATGAACCCGAGCCTCGGGCCAACCCCGGTCCACCAAGTAGTGGACGATCCCCCTGGTATTCCCGACTAGGTGGTCGCAGGCATGGTAATATTTTAGGTCGTAATAGCCGCCCAACCGGCCGCAATGGACGAACCGGCCTCGTGGCGGGGGACAAAATGCCGCCGCGCGGCTCATCCAGCTTAACACCACCTGGGGCTTGTAGCGGGCAATTTCCCGGCGCAGTTTCCGGCGTGTAAAAATATCCAGCTTACCGCCAAAGGCCACAGTTTGCGTGGCAATACCCCCATCGGTCAGTTGCTTCTCCCGACTGAGGTTCGCCCGCGATACCACGCGCTGATCCAGCCCCGCCCGGTGTAATGCCAAAACCAAGCGGGTAAAGAACGCCTCCGCCCCGCCATGTTTGGCACCCGCTATGGACTGCATTACCCGCATTGCCTATTCTAGTTCCAGCCTGGCCTTTAAATGCGCAATGATCGGATATAACCCCGCCATCAAGGCGATTAGAAAACCATATGCACCTTCACGGTAGCCCTTTCGAGATAGAAAACATTTGCAGAAACGAGAGAGCATGCGACGAATATTGCCGCCCAACCCGCCAATGTCGCCCTCTGCCCGCAGGTCTGCGGCTCGGGCCGTTGTGTAGCGATCCAGGCGCTGGATCATATCCGAAATATTTTTGTCAACATTGTGACGAATTGGCGTCTTCAGCCAACGGCGCGGCCCGGACAAAGTTAGAGAAGGATGTATTCTCTGCTCCCCCCAACGTTTAGCCCCCTTCGCAGACAAGCGCGGTGCAGCCGAAACGCCCCAGGATCCGCCCCAACCATATCGGACCAAACGATCGCCGATGTAATTGTCAAAGGGCACGAGGAAATAGCCATCGTTCAAACCCTTTATCACTGAGCGAATTTCTCGGCCCAGGTCGAGGCCGGCCCGTTCATCGGCATCAACCTCCAAAATCCAGGCACCCCGGCAAGACTCAAGACCGGCGTTGCGGCGATGTCCTTCAATCTCCCACGCTCCTTCCACCAGGCGGGCATTGAATTCTTCGGCGATCGCCTTGCTGTCGTCGGAGCATTTATCCAGAACAACAACTAGTTCGTCGGCGAAATCTAGAAGCTCCAGGCAGTCGGCTAGTTGCGCCTCTTCATTATGGGCAACCACCAACACCGAAAGTACAACGTCCGTCATCCCGCCAGAAGCTCCCTTGCTGCTGCTTCTGCCTTATCCACTGACAATGTGGTCATCCATGTATCCTGTTTCCGGTAATCGTATCCCGGATCGTTGCGGATGTCGTCAAAGGAGCGATCGGTGCGCACCGTAGCGGCGCGATTGCTCCAGGGTCCATACATTTCTTCCCGGCTGGGTCCAAACAGTCCCAGGGTGGGGATATCGGCAGCGGCTGCTATATGCATCAGGCCCGAATCATTTCCCACATACAGGTCACACCGCTTCAGGCAGGCTAAGACTGTTGGCAGACCGATGCGGCCCATCAGATCAATAACTTGATGCCTGGGCAATCCCTGCAGCAACGGCATTGCTTCAGCGCGCTCGCCATCTGCGCCGAACACAGCGACCCGAGCGCCGGGAAGCACGCCCTGGGGGGCGGCCAAACGCTGCGTCAACTCCAAAAATCGTTTGATAGGCCATTGCTTGCCGCCCCAATTGGCCGTGGGACCCAGAGCCAGAATCGGTTTATGAAACGGCAGCCAATCCGCCGCCGCCTGTTTATGTTCCGGGCGCAACCAAAGTTCTGGGGCCGGGGAATAAGGTAAGCCGAGAACCTGGGCCAGATGGCACACCCGGTGCGAATGATCAGTAGTCGGCCGCAGTATTCTGCGTTGCCGAGCCCACAGAAGCCACGCCATGAGGGATGAACGTAAATCTACCACAAGGTCCCAGCGCTGGCCTGCAGTTTGCGCCCACAATCGCCGCCAATGGCCTGCGATGGGGGATTTGTGAAGTTCGATCAATTTTTCCACGTTGGGCGCAAGCGCCAATAACGGTGCCGGTACGGGCCCACAAGCAATGGTAATCCGGGCATTGGGGTGCCGGCGGATTAAATGAGCAAGCAAGCCGGTCGACAGGACGGCATCGCCAAGGCGGTTATGAGAAATAAACAGGATATTCATCGCCGGTTGGGCGGTTTCCTTCAGGGCCGTGGCTGGCCAAAAATTGCGTATAGTTCCGGCCCTTGCCAAGGGCCGATCTCAGGTGCATGTATACCCAGTGGAGAGCCGGTGATGAAAGCGAATTTTTGTGCCTTGCGGCAGCGTGGGGTCCTACGGTTGTCGGGCCGGGATGTCCGGACATTTTTGCAGGCCTTGGTCACCCGGGATTTGGACTATCTAACGACGGCACAGACGGTCTATAGCGCCTTATTGACACCCCAGGGTAAGTATCTTTTCGATTTCTTTTTGGCTCAACACGACGGCGATATCCTGCTGGACGGAGAAGCTGCCCGTCTTGATGCCCTGATGAAACGCTTGAACATGTATAAGTTGCGGGCTGACGTGGCCATAACAAAGGAAGACGGCTGGGAAATAAGCGCCATTTATAACGGCAACAGTGGCATGGAACCAAAAGCCGGCGCTGCACGGCCATTTGGCGCTGGTGTTGCCTTCACCGACCCACGTCTGCTGGATGCCGGAGCCCGCATTATGGCCCCGGTGGGTCAGGCGAATAAGATGTTGTCGGACGCTGGCTTTGCGCCTGGTGACGAAACCGATTATGAATACTTTCGCCTTGGCCTTGCCCTGCCGGAAAGCGGCCGCGACCTAGTAACGGACAAATCCCTGATGCTAGAAAGTAATCTTGATTCTCTGAATGGCGTTGATTTCGACAAGGGTTGTTTCGTCGGCCAGGAGCTGACTGCTCGCACAAAATACCGGGCTCTTGTGCGGAAAAGATTGCTACCTGTGGAAGTGCAGGGCCCCATGCCGGAACCGAATGAACCCCTGATGTCCGGGCAAAGCGAAATCGCTAGCATGCGGTCGGGGCAGGGGGACCGAGGATTGGCTTTAGTGCGTCTAGATCGGCTGGTAGAAGCCGGCGGTCTTGGAATTACATTAACGGCCGGGTCAGCACAGTTGACTCCCATGCTGCCCAGCTGGGCCGATTTTGAAATTCTGAGGGGGTAGAGCATGACCACACGCCACGACGACGGCCTTATCCGCTGCGCCTGGTGCGGTGTAAAAGACCCTCAGTACATTGCGTATCACGACCAAGAATGGGGCGTACCGGAATGGGATGACCGGGCGTTGTTTGAAAAGTTGGTGCTGGATGGCTTTCAAGCGGGCCTATCTTGGATCACAATTCTCCGGAAACGGGAAAATTTCCGCACCGCCTTTGATGGTTTTGAGCCAGCCCTAATCGCTGAATACGGCGATGCCAAGACCGACGTCCTTATGACTGATAGTGGTATCGTTCGCAACAGAGCTAAAATCATGGGCACCATCGCAGGTGCCAGAATTTGGCTGGACATTATGGGAGCTGGACAAGGTTCTTTTGCTGATTTCTTGTGGTCTTTTGTCGACGGTAAACCAGTGGTGACCAAGGCCCGCGGCATGGCCGATATTCCCACTCAAGATACGGCTAGCCGGGCGATGTCCGAGGACCTGAAAAGGCGCGGCTTCAAATTCTGTGGCCCGACCATTTGTTATGCCTTCATGCAGGCTGTAGGCATGATAAATGACCATGTGGTTGACTGCCACCGGCATGGCGCGGTCTAAAGTCGTCTTGTGATGCAGCCCAGGATCACCGCAGAACTGTGGATCAAGGCCCATATCCGAAAATGCAACACCCAAGCCATTCCGGCCATAGTGGCGCGCCGAGGTGACGATAAGGCCGGCGCCCTGATTATCAAGGTCAATCAACTGGGCCCAGGATGTATGGTGCTGGTGCCAGTTAATACCCTGGACGGTGGTCGGAAGTGGCGAAGAGCGCTAGGTGACAACCTGGTGCCCGAGGCGGAGGCGGATGCCTACATTGCACAGCAATTGAACATGGACCCCGATGTCTGGGTGCTCGAGATCGAAGATCAGCTAGGTCGTCATTTGGTGGACGACATCGTGGAATGACTTTTCCTATTATAGATTGTCACCAGCATTTTTGGCGTTTGGGTCAAGGCAATTATCCCTGGTTGGAACAGACCAGCCTCACCGATCACCGCTATGGACCGATTGCTGCATTGCAACGGGACTACCTGCCCGCAGATTACCGCGCGGACACCAAGGATTTTCAAATTGTCGGCACGGTGCATGTTGAGGCGGAATGGCACCCCTCCGATCCCCTGGGCGAAACCCGCTGGCTCCATGACCTGGCCGAAGCAGAGGGCCTGCCCAGCGCCATTGTTGGCCAAGCCTGGTTCTCCCGGGATGATATTGCTGATGTGCTGGTGGGCCAGGCCGCATTTCCCCTGACGCGCGGCGTGCGCGAAAAACCTGCGGTCACGCCCAGTGCAGATGCCTACCAAACCGGATTACCGGGCTCCATGTCTGATCCGGTGTGGCGGAGCGGCTTTTCACTATTGGCAAGGCACGGCCTACATTTTGAACTTCAAACTCGCTATTGGCATTTGACGGAAGCCGCCGTCTTGGCCAGGGATTTCCCGGATATCCACATTATTCTGAACCATTCCGGTGTGCCCGAGGATCGCAGCAAAGCCGGTTTAGCGGCTTGGCGCGCAGGCATGCAGGAGTTAGCGTATCAAACCAATGTTAGTCTCAAAATTTCTGGTATTGGTGAGGGCGGCCACCCCTGGTCGATCACCCGCCAGGAAAATATTGTGCACGAGTGCATTAACATATTTGGCGTGGACCGCTGCATGTTTGCCTCCAACTATCCTGTTGATCGTTTGGTTGGGGAATTTAATACAATCTTCAAAGGCTTTCTGGAAGCCACCGAGCACTTCTCCATTTCCGACCGTCGTAAACTGTTTTACGGCAACGCCCGTAAAACATACGGAATAAAATAATTCTTTGATTCATGGGTGGGTGAGCTTTGTTTGGAGTTTATTTATACCCGCGAAAGTGATTATGTATTACTACTTACCCAGGGAACGGTAACGTCTCTTCGCCTTTTGCCTAGGTCCCAGTAAATACCGCCTTTCGCTTTTCGACGAAGGCGGCGATACCCTCGCGGTAATCATTACGCCTGGCGCAATCGGCAAAGCATTCCGCTTCCAGCTGCAGCTGACTTTCAAACTCGTTCTCCAGAGACCTATACATCAGACGCTTGCCCTGACCAAAAACTCGGGTGGGACCATTAGCCAGGCGGCTGGCGAGCTTGTCTGTTTCCTCGTCCAATTTCTCGTTGGAGACGACAAAGTTGACCAGACCCATATCAGCCATTTTTCGGGCCGTGTATCGGTCACCCAGCAAAGTCATCTCCATGGCGCGTTTGATGCCGATTGCACGAGGCAAATGAAATGAGGAGGAGCCATCCGGCGTGGTGCCGATGTTACAGTAGGCTAGTGTAAAAAAGGCGCTTTCCTCTGCAATCACCAGATCGCAGGCGGCGGCAAAGGAAACACCAGCGCCGGCCGCGGCTCCGCGAACTTTGGCTACGATGGGCTTAGGCATCCGGCGCATGGAAAACACGATGGTGTGCAGGTCATGGATACGATGCAGGAAGTAACTTTGTATGTCACTCTTGTCATGGCTGTGCAGGTATTCATGCATGTTCTTTACATCACCGCCGGCCATAAAGTGATCGCCAGCGCCTTCCAGTACCACGCAACGAACGGCCTCGTCGAATTCGACCTGATGAAACATTTCATCCATCAACGACCGCATTTCTATGGACAGGGCGTTGCGAGCCTCAGGCCGGTTCATGGTCATTGTGGCAACGCCACCTTCGACTTTCATTTCAAGATCAGCCATGGTTTTCTCTCCTTTTGGTATTTCTTGGAAAAAATTTGTTTGCAGGTGGCCAAGAGCTGCCAGGTAAGGGGTATAAGATGCCCAGCATTTACCTGGTACGGCCGCCATCCAACATCCAGCAAAGGGCCTGCACGGTATCCCGAACGGGCTTAGTATTGCATTCAACCCGCGCTAACATTAGGGCTCCTTCTAGCCCGGCGATTAGTGCCGTAACGGTTGAAGCGGTCTGTTCCGGCGGCCAGCCGTGTTGCGCCAGCATATCAGCCATCACCGTGCGCCAATGGGTCAAAACAGCATGCCCCGCAAACGAAATAGAGGCTGATCGAGGGGTCATCTCCAACAGTATCAGGGTAATAGGACACCCATCCTGAAATTTAGACCCCTCCAACCATCGAATCAAAAGGTCGGCGTAGTGGCGCAGGAAATCAGCGGGGCTTTCCGTCTGTCTGGCCAGTTCCGCAAGGGTCTCCGTCACCAGGCCACCGGCTGCCATCACCGAGGCTGCGCCTATCTCTTCCTTGCCACCCGGGAAATGATGGTAGAGAGAACCACGCGCAGCTCCACTGGCCGCTAAAATCTCCCGCAGACCTGTACCGCTGTAACCGCGACGGCGGAATAGTTTCGAGGCAGCCCAAATCATGGCCTGGCGTTGTTGGGTTTTCGGTGGCGCCATAATAATATTATATGTAGGACAGTCGTCATAGTATCAAATAAGCTGGAAATGTCCATCATTATCGTATTGAATTTTGCACCGTCCTGGATGTACTGGTGAATAGTTTCGCGAATACAGACCCCGGCGCTCCATAGAGATTAGAATAGCTTTAGTCTTGTAAGGTTAGACCGAGATCAGGCCGGGACTGCCCAGACTATTCACCTGGCACCAAGAAGACTACGGCTGCGCAAATTTGTGGCTGTCGGCCCCGACGGGCTAATGCACAACGGTGAAGGGAGCCGGGCATGATCCCAAGCCGCATTAAAAACCCCCGGCGACAAGGGCCAAGCTCCAGG
>CAZDQC010000085.1:6520-14820 GCA_964507245.1 uncultured Rhodospirillaceae bacterium | reverse complement strand
GCCACCTCAGGCCAGGATTTCTACAAAGGCGAAACCGCTAGGGCTATTGTGGCAGAGATGAAACGCCATGGTGGCTTGATCGACCTTGGGGACTTGGCCGCCTATCGCCCGGTTTGGCGCAAACCGGTAGAAGGAACCTACCGGGGCCATCGAGTATTTTCTATGCCACCGCCGTCATCGGGCGGCATCCATCTATTGCAGATGTTGAATATGCTGGAGGACATTCGCCTCGCCAATTACGGCCATAATAGCGCCAATGCCATTCACGTGATGGTGGAGAGCATGAAAAGGGCTTATGCGGATCGCGCTGCACATTTAGGCGATCCTACATTCTGGCCCGTACCAATGCAGGGTTTGATATCCAAGGACTATGCCAGGCAGTTGGCGACTTTGATCGATTCCAAATGGGCTACGCCATCAAAGAGTATTTCCGCGGGCAACCCAGCACCATATGAAAACAACGAGACCACGCATTTTTCCGTCATGGATAGTCAGGGCAATGTGGTCAGTAACACTTATACACTGAATTTCAGCTTTGGCACCGGAATCGTGGCTGCTGGAACAGGTATTCTGTTGAACAACGAGATGGATGATTTCTCTTCTAAACCTGGCGTGCCCAATGCTTTTGGCCTAGTCGGGGGCAAGGCCAACGCAATTGAAGGCGGTAAACGGCCGTTGAGCTCCATGACGCCCACAATTATTTTTAAGGATGGCAAACCTTGGCTGGCTACGGGAACACCCGGAGGGTCACGGATTATCACCATGGTGCTACAGGTTCTGCTCAACGTTATCGATCACGGTATGAACATCGCGGAGGCTACCGCCGCTCCGCGCGTCCATCACCAATGGCTGCCCGATAAATTATTCGTGGAGCGGGGACTTAGCCCCGATACTCTGACCCTGTTGAGACAGCGCGGCCACAAGGTTGTCATTTCCCGTGCCGCCGGCAGCGTGCAATCTGTGATGACAAATCCAAAAGGCGGATTCCTGGGTGTATCTGACAGTCGCCGTTTGGGCGCTCTGGCCGCAGGACACTGACTCAAGGGCAAGGCGCCGGGGTTAAAGTGCAAGGGATTAGTTAGAATAGCAAATGGTGGTTTTGGCTTCTTCTATTCCTGCGGCCGTATGACGGTCTTGCCGACGATGCTGCGATCGATCAATTCTTGGATCGAGGGCGCGATCTGGTCCAGGGGACGCACGGCGTGGATCACCGGGGCCAACGTTTTCTTATCCACCATGTCCAAAACTGCGATCTGTTCCGCAGTCGTCCAGCCATTGGAGCCGATAATATTTTGCTCGTAGGTCCAGATGTAGCGGATGTCCGTGTGGGGCGCGAATCCGGCTGTGGCACCGCAGGTCAGCATACGTCCATCGGGTTTCAAGCATTGCAGCGATTGAGCCCAGGTTTCTCCGCCAATGTAGTTGATGATCACGTCAACGCCGCCGCTGTTGTCTCCGGTCATAGCCATGCGGGGCTTGCCCGCGATGGCGTGGCAAGCCTTGACCAAATCATCTTCAGCAGATGTGTTGATTAAGTGATCTGCCCCTAGTTCCTTAAGCTTGTCTAATTTCCATTGAGCACTGCCTGTCACAATTACCGTGGCACCCGCTGATTTTGCTAATTGTACACAACAGGTGCCAACGCCCCCGGTTGCCCCCAGAATTAGAACTATATCCGAATTTGTGACCTTACCTCGTGTCAGCATCATGCGGTATGCCGTGCCATAGGCGATGGGCAATGCGGCGGCGTGATCGTCGCTAACTCCATCAGGGGTGGCGATTAGCTGGGTGGCGGGGATGCGAGCGAATTCAGCTGCAGCGCCCAGGCGAGTTTCTCCCGTCATACCCTCACCGGGTACAAAGGTATGAGGGCAGACACGGTCGCCAACGTTCCAGCCGCTGACGTTGGTGCCGAGCTCAACGATTTCGCCGGCAAAATCTCCTCCGGGGATCATGGGGAACGGTGTCGGTAGGCCTGTGGTGCCACCCAGGATCATGGGGTCAAAGCCGTTCAGGGACACCGCGTTGACTTTGATCACAACATCATTCGGTCGGCATTTGGGATATGGAAAATCACCAATAAATATCTTGTCCACACCGCCATGTTCAGTAAAAATCGCCGCTTTCATGTTGTACCCCATTCCGTGGCCGAACTGGTTGGTTTCGGCGGTTCATGCCTTTATGCTGCGCCCTGGAGGAACGAGTATATGGCGTTCAAGGCGTTATTGTTCGACGTTTTTGGCACAGTTGTGGATTGGCGCGGCAGTATAATTGCCGAGGGGGAAGCCTTTGGCCGCTCCAGGGAGCTTGATGTCGACTGGTCTGCCTTTGCTGATGGCTGGCGGGCTAAATACCAACCGGCAATGCAGCGAGTGCGAGATAGGGAAACAGACTGGGCCAAGTTGGACGATCTGCATCGGCAAAATCTGGACGAACTGTTGGAAGAAATGACTATCACGGGCCTGACCAGGGACGAGATTAAATGTTGGAATCTAGTTTGGCATCGTCTGAATCCATGGCCCGACACGGTGGAGGGACTAGTCAGGTTGAAAACTAAGTTCATTCTAGCCACTCTTTCTAATGGCAATGTTGCCCTAATCGTAAACATGGCAAAATACGCCGGCCTTCCTTGGGATGCCGTGCTGGGTGCGGAAGTCACCGGGCATTATAAGCCGCAACCGGAAGCTTACTTGAAAACAGTGCAATTTCTTGATCTCGCACCGGAAGATTGCCTGATGGTGGCTGCCCACAACAGTGATCTTGTTGCCGCGGGAAATTGTGGTCTAGGGACTGCCTTTGTTAGCCGTCCAACAGAGTACGGAACGGGGCAAACCGCTGACAAGGAGGCCGAAAACGACTATCATTACGTGGCGCGCGATTTCCTGGATCTTGCTGATCAACTGGGCTGTTAGCGTGGGACGGAGACACTGAGCCAAGCTTCAACAACGGGTGAAGCCATCTCGTCCTGGCGGCGGGGCGTTATCCTTTATACATTGACGTCGACGGTGGCTCTGTATGCCCTGACTGTCACTATCGCCAATGTCTCGCTGCCGCAGATGCAGGGGGCGCTGTCGGCGACCCAGGACCAGATTGCCCTGGTGGTTACCTTCAACATCGTTGCCACTGCCGTCGCCACGCCCTTGACCGGCTGGTTGGTGGCCCGCTTTGGGCAGCGCCGTGTTTTGTTGTTTTGCGTAACGGCATTTACCATATCGACACTGTTTTGTGGTCTAGCGGGATCATTGGAAATGCTGGTTACTTTCCGGGTCTTTCAAGGGCTATGCGGGGCCCCTCTGGCGCCTCTATCCCAGTCCATAGTTTTGGCGTCCTATCCCTTGGAAAAACGCGGCACGGCGACGGCTATTTTTGGCATGGGAGTTGTCATCGGACCTCTAATAGCGCCGACAATCGGTGGCTATTTGAGCGAGGAATACAGTTGGCGCTGGGTCTTCTTCATGATTGTGCCGTGTGGTATCGCTTCCCTGCTTGGTTGCTGGGCCGTAGTGGGAGATAGCGTGCGTGGCGTCAGGGTGCGTTTTGATTGGACCGGCTTCATCGCACTGTCTGTTGCAGTTGCCTGCTTCCAATTACTACTGGATCGAGGGGAGCGCAACAGCTGGCTGGATTCGACGGAAATTGTCTTAGAAATCTGTGCCGCCGTTTTGTGTTTATACATTTTTGTCGTGCACACATTTTCCGCTGAGAAGCCATTTCTCAATCCGGCACTGTTTCTGGATCGAAATTTTGTCCTGGGCATGGCGTTGACACTGGTGTTCGGGTTATTGAATTTCACACCCATGACCTTGCTGCCGAGTCTATTGCAAAATCTTCGCGGCTATCCCGATGGCATTATTGGATTATTGTTAGGTACTCGGGGCCTAGGTACTCTGCTCGGCTTTATTGTACTCTTCTTTGGCAACAAATATGACCCACGTATCTGGCTGGTTTTGGGTTTTGGCCTGCAAGGGATCGCAGGTTTGATGATGGTGCAATTTGACATTAACCTCACCACCTGGGACGTTGCTTCCGCCAGTTTTATTCAAGGTCTTGGTACGGGTTTCCTATGGGTACCGTTGACCCTTGTGACATTCAACACGCTGCCACAACACTTGTTCCCCGAAGGATCATCCATATTCCATTTATTGCGGAACATCGGCTCCTCGGCGCATATTTCGATTTCCGTGGCATTAGTCTTGCATACTGGCAAGATCAATTATAGCCATCTGGCGGAATCTGTCAGTTTCTACGCCAAGACGTGGCAAGTTCCGACCAATGCAGGCGCCTGGGATCTCGCCTCGGTGCAAACCCTAGCCCGCATCGGCGGAGAGGTTCAGCGCCAGGGTCTGATGATCGGCTATATTAACGCCTTCTATTTCTATGCCCTAACGGCCTTGGCCGCACTGCCGCTGATTATGCTGGTCCGCATGAAAAAGGGCCCTAAATAACACAGGGCTGGCCAAAAAACCGGCCGACGGCAAGTAATTACTTCTACCAAACCAGATGCCTACCGGCACCCTGTCAAAAAATTGCTCCTAACCCGAAATACCATCAACCGAGGCCTGCGTTGCGATCATCACGCCGGCAGATTATTGTAGATCAAAGAAAACTAGGCATTAATTTGTGGGAGTTTGAACGGTGAGCCAGGTATTGGACGGTATTCGGGTGCTGGATTTTGGCCGCTACATTGCAGGACCCTGTTGCGGCATGATGTTGGGGGATTTGGGTGCTGATGTAATCCGTATCGAGAAAGTCGATGGAAGTGAGGACCGTTATACAATGCCTGTCGGTGAGGGCGCCGAAGGCGAAGAATGCGTCGGTGGTGGTTATCTGCATTTGAACCGCAATAAACGCGGGTTTACGCTGAACCCCATGAAGCCCGAAGGCCGGGAAATCGTGAAGAAACTGGTAGCTACTGCGGACGTGGTGATCGCAAATCTGCCTGCCGAGACCCTGGTGACCATGGGTTTGGATTACGACAACCTGTGTGAAATCAAATCGGACATCATTCTGACCACCGTTTCGGCCTTTACCTCCGTTGGGCCCTATAAGGACCGGGTTGGCTTCGATGGCGTTGCCGCGGCCATGTCTGGCATGATGCATCTGTCGGGATATGAGGACGAGCCCATGAAGGCCCATACGCCGTGGGTCGATTTTGGGACCGCCTCGGCTGCCACCATTGGCACCCTCTCAGCACTACTGCATCGCACGGCAACAGGCGAAGGTCAGCGGGTGGAAGGCAGTCTGCTTGGCACCGCATTGTTGTTTAATAACGGCGCCTTGATTGAGCAGGACATGATCCAGAGCAACCGGATCGGAAGCGGCAACCGGGGTCAAACCTCGGCTCCGGCAGACGCTTTCAAGTGCAAGGACGATTGGATCCTGGTGCAGGTAGTGGGCCAACCCTTGTGGGGGCGCTGGGCCCGATTGATGGGGGATGAGGATTACTGGCTGAACGACCCCAAGTTTAAGGACGATCTGGCGCGTGGCGATAATGGCAAGGAGATCTCAGCCCGCATGCAGAAATGGTGCGCTGAGCGCACCCGGGAAGAGGCCATCGTCATCCTATCGGAGGCGCGAATTCCGGTCGGTCATATCTACAAACCAGAAGATACCTTGCAGGATCCGCAGGTCCGGCAAGGTGGCTTCCTGCAGGATGTATCCTATCCTGGTACGCCCAAGGATGCGCCCCTCGTCAACCTGCATGTGCGCCTATCGAAAACCCCGGCTTCGATCCGTATGCGGGCCCCGACTCTGAGCGAACATACCAACAATATCCTGCTCGAACTGGGCTATGACGATGACGCCATCGCCGTGCTGCGCGAGAAACGGGTTGTTTAGAAAACACCGTTGGCGGCCTATTTTTTGATGATCAGGACCATTCGCCTTCATACACTATGGAAGGATGAGGGGAATGAATTATTGGGGCTTACACGGCAAGGAAGCTCACAGTTTTTGCCGATGTAACAGCCGTAGGCGCAGGGCGTTGAGCTTGATGAAACCTTCGGCATCCCGCTGATCATATACGCTGTCTTCCTCGAAAGTGACGTGCTCTAGGCTATAGAGGCTGTTGGGAGACCGTCGGCCTACCACGGTGGCGTTGCCCTTGTAGAGCTTGACCCGCACGGCACCTTCCACGCATTCCTGGCTCTTGTCGATCAAGGCCTGTAGCATTTGTCGCTCGGGGCTGAACCAATAGCCGTTGTATATTAATTCCGCATAACGGGGCATGATTTCATCCTTCAAGTGCATCGCACCCCGGTCGACGGTGATGCTTTCGATCCCTCGATGCGCCACTAAAAGTATGGTGCCGCCAGGGGTCTCGTATACGCCCCGGCTTTTCATCCCCACATAGCGACCCTCCACTAAATCCAGACGGCCAATGCCATTGTTCCCGCCAAGCTCGTTCAACTTGGTCAGCAGTTCGGCGGGGGTCATAACCACGCCGTCAATGGCTGTGGCGTCGCCATTCTTAAATTTGATCTCTACGTAGGTAGGTTCGTCTGGGGCTTTTTCCGGCGCCACGGTGCGGGAATATACAAATTCCCCGGGCTCGTGCCAGGGATCCTCCAGGGCCTTGCCTTCTGCAGAGATGTGTAAGAGGTTGGCATCTACGGAAAACGGCGCCTCGCCCCTCTTGTCCGTGGGAATAGGAATTTGATGCTTTTCCGCGAATTCGATCAGGGCGGTTCGGGAACCCAAATCCCACTCTCGCCACGGCGCGATCACCTTGATATCTGGGTTTAGTGCGTAATAGCCCAATTCGAACCGAACCTGGTCGTTGCCCTTACCCGTAGCGCCGTGGGCCACCGCATCCGCTCCGGTCTCTGCGGCGATTTCGATTTGACGCTTGGCAATTAACGGCCGTGCAATGGAGGTGCCCAAAAGGTACAACCCTTCGTATAGGGCATTGGCACGGAACATGGGGTATACAAAATCTCGGGTGAATTCCTCTCGCAGATCCTCGACATAGATTTCCTTAATGCCCAGCATTTCCGCCTTAGTCCGGGCCGGCTCCACTTCCTCGCCCTGGCCCAGGTCAGCGGTGAATGTGACTACTTCACACTGGTAGGCTTCCTGTAGCCATTTCAAAATGACTGACGTGTCCAGTCCGCCGGAATAGGCCAATACGACCTTGTTAATCTCACCCGCCATGACGCTGCCCTACTTTTGAAAGAAGAGTTCAAATGCGGCGCGCAGTATAGGGATTTGCTGTCCATGGGCAATAATCAATCCCCGGATCAATTGCGGTGCCACCGATGCCCCGCCACGACGCCCAGACCCGCGTAATTCGGCCGGGTTTCGATGGATTGGCCGCCACAGGCACTACAAATCAAGCGGAAGGCCAGAGCTGTTACCGCAGTGCGACCATCTATCCGGGCTAGCAATGGCGCGACCGGCATCAGCTTGTGATGACCACAAGTTAGACACCAGGCTGCGATGGGGACGTCCTGATAGGCGAGATCTTGCAGGCGAGGGCCGGATTCAATTTTGGACATTTTAACAGAATTGAAAAATAGGGAACAAAACATGAATCTATGGAAAACTTATGTCCTGTGCAAGTACGGTATAACTTGCGCCAGCATCGGATCATTCCTACATATGGGACGTGCGGTGCCGTTCCGGGCCGCGTGCGGGCGCTCAGAGGGCATGCGGAAAAGGCAGCCAAAGGGGTCCAGCGAAGTTGTGGTGACCTATGTTTCAGTAGGACCGCTATGCCCGCTCAATTTGAGGAGGTGGCGTAATGAACCGAATGACTGCGTTTAACAGCCCGTTGCTTTTGGGCTTCGATCATTTCGAACAGTTGCTGGATCGAGTGGCGAAATCAGCCAACGATGGCTACCCTCCCTATAACATCGAACGGATTGCGGAAAACGGTCTACGCATCACCCTTGCCGTGGCTGGATTCGCACGGGAAGACCTGCAAATTTCAGCCGAAGAAAATCAACTCATCGTGCGCGGCCGGCAGACGGATGACGAAGAGCGGGTTTATATCCACCGCGGCATTGCGGCGCGTCAATTTCAACGCAGCTTTGTTCTGGCTGAGGGCATCGAGATTTCCGGCGCTTCGTTGGACAACGGCCTCCTTCATATTGATTTGATCCGGCCGCAGCCGGAAGTCGTCACCCGTATCATTGACATCGCCGCGGGTCCGCCCGAAAACAAAGGTAAGATGGCAGTCACGGACGACCGGGGGAGGGCTGGGCAATGAAGAGTAACGAAAATATCGTTCAAGGGGACAGCTTGCGCTCCTTGTCTACGGACGGGCTGGCTATGTTGGGCGCTGATCAACTGGCCTATAT
>CAZDQC010000085.1:0-6420 GCA_964507245.1 uncultured Rhodospirillaceae bacterium | reverse complement strand
TCACGGTTGAAAAAATTCTGCTCACTCATGGCCATCTGGATCATGCGGGCGGCACTGCGGAGTTATCCGAACGTCTGGGCGTGACTATCGAAGGGCCCCACGAAGATGATCTATTTTTGATCAACGGCCTGGGCGAACATTCCACAAGGCCTGGATTCGAAAGCGCGCGTTCGTTTGTGCCGACCTATTGGCTGAAGGACGGTGATACGGTGAGCTTTGGCAACGAAATTATGACCGTATATCATTGTCCCGGTCACACCCCTGGTCATGTAGTATTTTCCGCCGCTAAAGACAAGGTGGCGATCGTTGGTGATGTGCTATTCCGGGGTTCTGTCGGCCGTTCGGACCTGCCTGGCGGTGATCACGCCACTCTGGTCCGTTCCATTCGCGAGAAACTTTGGCCCCTGGGTGACGAGACCACTTTCGTCCCTGGCCATGGGCCTCTCTCCACCATTGGCCACGAGCGCCAGTCAAATCCCTTTGTCTCCGACCACCTGTTCGGCTAACGGTTTCCAAATCCACGCCCCATGAAATGAATTAGGGGCAGCGGCTTTTGCCGCTGCCCCTGTATGATGGTTAGAGTATGCGCGACTGGCTCACATCATTCCGCCCATTCCGCCCATTCCGCCCATTCCACCCATTCCGTCCATTCCACCCATGCCACCCATATCAGGAGGCATGCCAGGGCCAGCGGCCTTCTTCTGGGGCTTTTCGGCAACCATAGCTTCTGTGGTGATCAGCAGGCCCGCAACGGAGGCAGCGTCCTGCAAGGCGGTACGTACCACCTTGGTAGGATCAACGATGCCATCCTTGACCAGGTCCACATACTTCTCAGTCTGGGCGTTGAAGCCCCAGGCTGTATTCTTGCTTTCCGATACCTTGGAGGCGACGACGGCGCCATCGACGCCCGCATTTTCGGCGATTTGCCGGATTGGTGCCTGAATAGCGCGGCGGATGATCTCGATGCCTGCCTGCTGGTCGGCGTTTCTGCCCTTTAACTTCTTCAGGGCACGGCCAGCATAAACCAGAGCGGCACCGCCGCCAGGCACAATGCCCTCCTCGACCGCGGCTCGGGTGGAAGATAGGGCGTCGTCGACACGATCCTTGCGTTCCTTGACCTCGACTTCCGTAGCTCCTCCAACCTTGATCACCGCGACACCGCCAGCCAGTTTGGCCAGACGTTCTTGCAGCTTCTCCTTGTCGTATTCAGAGCTTGTTTCCTCTGACTGCGCTCGGATCTGGTTACAACGCCCGGTAATGTCCGCCTTCTTGCCAGCTCCATTGACGATGGTGGTCTCTTCCTTGGTCATGGCGACCCGCTTGGCGGTGCCTAGCATATCCAGGGTGACGTTCTCTAGCTTGATGCCCAGATCTTCAGAGATGACCTGGCCACCGGTTAAAATGGCGATGTCTTCCAGCATGGCTTTACGGCGGTCACCAAAACCCGGGGCCTTGACGGCGGCAACCTTCAGGCCGCCGCGCAGCTTATTGACTACCAGCGTTGCCAGGGCCTCGCCCTCTATATCCTCGGCGATAATCAATAAGGGTCGGCTAGACTGAACGACTGCTTCCAAGATGGGCAGCATGGCCTGCAACGACGTCAACTTGGTTTCATGCAGAAGGATGTAGGGGTCTTCCTGCTCAGAAACCATCTTTTCCGCGTTGGTGATGAAGTAAGGGGAGAGATAACCGCGATCGAACTGCATACCTTCTACGACGTCCAGCTCGGTATCCAGGCTTTGGGCTTCTTCTACCGTGATAACACCTTCATTACCTACCTTCTCCATGGCGGTGGCGATCATCTCACCGATCTCGTCCTCACCATTGGCAGAAATGGCCCCAACCTGGGCGACTTCCTTACGGTTGGAGATTTTCTTAGAACTCTTTTCTAAGGAAGCGACGACAGTGTCAACCGCCAGGTCTACGCCTCGCCGCAAATCCATCGGGTTCATACCGGCAGCTACGGACTTGGCTCCTTCGCGCACGATGGCCTGGGCCAAGAGGGTCGCGGTGGTGGTGCCATCACCGGCAGCGTCATTTGTTTTGGAGGCGACTTCGCGCACCATCTGGGCACCCATGTTCTCGAACTTGTCCTTCAGTTCGATTTCCTTGGCAACCGTTACGCCATCCTTTGTCACCCGTGGTGCGCCGAATGATTTGTCCAACAACACGTTGCGGCCCTTAGGCCCCAATGTCACCTTGACGGCGTTGGCCAGGAGATCGACGCCGAGCAACATACGGTCGCGGGCATCGGTATCAAATTTGATTTCTTTACCAGCCATTTTTTATAGGCTCCTATCTATCTGTTAATTTCGGAAAAGGGCGCGGCGCGCGCCTTAGGCGGCCTTCTTGCCCTTCTTTGCCTTTTTGGAGGGCTTGTCTACAAGCACGGCCATGATGTCAGATTCGTTCATGATTAGTAGTTCGACGCCGTCCAGGGTCACTTCCGTACCGGACCATTTGCCGAATAAGACCGTGTCGCCGACGGCTACAGCGGGCGCTACGCGTTCGCCTTTTTCATCTCGCGCGCCGGGTCCGATGCCCATGACAAGACCCTGCATTGGTTTCTCTGTTGCCGTATCGGGAATAATAATGCCGCCGGCGGTTTTCACATCTTCATCAGCGCGCTTGATGAGCACGCGGTCGTTCAGCGGACGAAGTTTCATAGGTCCTCACAATCACTGTTGGTTTCAAAAAATGGTTATCATTAGTGGCTATGCTTTGCCTTTTTTTGTCGTTCCAAGGCGCGTGTTAGCACTCTATAGAGCCGAGTGCCAGTGATTTAGGGGAGTAAGTGTTCCGGTTCAAGTATTTGTTTTAATAAAGGTTCGGTCAGGATTGACAGCCGTTAACAAAACCAGGTTGTAAGTTATTGAATTTGTGCCGTTTTTAGCGCTGCGTTGCGTTTGATCTTCGAGAATAGAAATTATCGGGGAAAGTGTTTAATTGCCTAGTAAAAGGGATTCTACATAGCTACATTGAGATTTCAATTAGGCAGTTGCCGGCTGCCCGCGGCGGAGACTACCTAGCAAATGCTCGACCAACTTAGTCTATTGTAGGCCTCACCTATGGTCGGAAAATGAACTGGCCCCCGCGTTCGATAGCTGATCAAGTTCCTCACCTTTTGGCAGGAACCCAGACGCATACTCCATTCCCCCGTCTAGTCTCTCGCCAAACTAGACACACCATCATAACTTGGACACATAGAAACCTACAAAATCACATATTAGACCCTCTACTTGAAATAAGGCGAAATTTGTAGTCGTAGGGAGGGAAAAGGATCATCCATGGTGCAGCTAGAATGTTTTTTCGACTGTTCCTCGCCCTGGACATATCTGGGTTTTCACAACATCCAACCCCTGGCAGCAGATCTTGGGGTGGAGATCACGTGGCGGCCAATTCTGGTGGGCGGGTTGTTCAATACCATTAATCCTTCTGTCTATGCGAGCCGGCAAAACCCAGTACCCGCAAAGCAGACGTATATGCACAAGGACTTGCAGGATTGGGCCCGCTACAGCGGCATCAAAATCCGCTGGCCCATGTCTATATTTCCCATCAATAGCGTCAAGGCCATGCGCGGCTGTATTGCTGCTGACCGACAAGGCAAGCTGGTGCCCTATGCTGGAGGGGTGTTCGAGGCCTATTGGGGTCAGGACAAGGATATCACACAGAACAATTTGCTGGCGGATGTTGCCCTTGCCGCGGGGTTGGACCCAAACGAAATCTCTGAAGCTATAGGCTCGGACCAAATCAAAGCCGAATTGAAGGCCAATGGAGAGGACCTAGCCCGACGCGGCGGTTATGGTTCGCCAACCTTTTTCGTGAACGGCGATGACATGTATTTCGGAAACGACCGCATACCCCTGATACATTCTTCACTTAAGGCTGCCCTGACAGCATAGACATCGGGCTGTATAGTGCCTCCTGAGATTCAGGGAGGGAATGTATGACTGCGGATATTATTGATGGCAAAGCATTTGCGGCGGGACTACGTGGTATGGTGGCACAGCAAACCGCCCAATTGAAGGATCGTCATGGCCTGACGCCGGGGCTGACCGTGGTGATCGTAGGCGATGACCCGGCCAGCCAGATCTATGTGCGCAACAAGGGCAAGGTGGCGGATGAATTGGGCTTCCGTTCGGACACCATAAGTTTGCCCGACGATACCACTCAGGAGCAGTTGTTGGAGGTGATCGTGGGCTTGAACGATGATCCTGCTGTCCACGGCATTCTGGTGCAGTTGCCTGTACCTGAGCAAATTGACGAAGGCGCCGTAATATTGGCGATTGATCCCAACAAAGATGTAGATGGCCTGCATCCCATCAATGCTGGTCGCTTATCGTCAGGACAAAGTGCTTTGGTGCCATGCACGCCGCTTGGTTGTTCCATGCTGTTAGCAGACCGTTTTGGGAAAGGTGGCATGGCCGGCAAGCGGGCGGTTATGGTGGGCCGGTCGAACCTGGTGGGTAAACCTATGGCGCAATTGCTGCTGGCGGAACATTGTACGGTATCGGTGGCCCATTCCCGCACCCAGGACCTGCCTAGTTTGTGCCGCGAGGCGGATATTCTGGTCGCTGCCATCGGTCGGGCGGAAATCCTAGACGGCGATTGCATCAAGCCTGGTGCCGTGGTGATTGATGTGGGAATGAACCGCCTAGAACTGCCCGATGGTAAGACCCGACTTTGCGGTGACGTAAATTTTAATAAGGCTAAGGAGGTCGCCGCAGCCATCACCCCGGTACCCGGTGGGGTAGGGCCCATGACTATCGCCTGTTTAATGGTCAATACGGTGACGGCGGCCTGCTGGACCGGCGGCGTTGACCTGGCTCACACCGGCACATAATCGGTTTCGCGTAAATCTGGCTTGAGAATGGCGAACCCAATGAAGGTCACGCCGCGGTTAACGGCATTAATGGACCAACTTGGCATCGAGCGGGCCCATTTCGGTGTGCAGAATACGGCTGAATTGGATCCGATCATCGCGAAACAATCTGGCCGGATTGCTACGCTCACCATGGTAGGGCCTAATCGTCTACAGGCCAGCACCCTAGAAACGGTGCAGGATCGTCTTTTAATCGCGTATGGCGGTGATGGCGCGGGTGCAGAGGCGGCGAAAGTAGCGTTACCAAATTTGCCGCGGGCCCAAAGTTATTGCCTAACGAACTTCACAGTACTGACTTGGACCGACGTCCTGGCGGATCGAGGTGAGGAAATTATGCCGGTCTGGTGTGATTTTCTGACCCATGCCGAAATGGTCAAGCCTGCAACTGCGTTGTCGTTGGGTAAAGACGAAGGTGAGATCGAGGAAATAAGCTACCGAACTAAGGGCCAGGGGCCGGCCGTTATCTTGTTGCCCATGTTGCTCTCTGCCTCACAATGGGACCCTATTGTTAACCAGTTAGCGTCGGATTATTGCGTGATATCACTGGGTGGCCGGCATTTGGGCGGTGTCTCATTCATCGACGGCCGGGGGCGAGACCCCGGTTATGTTCGGGCGGTGCGCAGCCATGTGGACGAAATTGAAATACAACCTGGTGAAACTATTCTAGACGTAGGCTGCGGACCGGGCACCCTGGATCGCTGGTTAGCCCGGCGAACCAATGGCGCTAACCCGATCCAGTCGGTGGATATAAACGGTTATTTTTTGCGCGAGGCTGCTGCGCTGGTAGAGGCGGAAGGATTGCAAGACATCATCACATTCGGCAAGGGTAATGCCGAGGACCTACCCTTTCCAGAAAATTACTTTGATATAGTGATGTCGCATACGGTGATGGAGGAGTGCAACGCCGATAAGATGTTGGCAGAAATGATCCGCGTCGCCAAGCCAGGTGGCCGGATTGCTGTCATGGTCCGCGCTACAGACCGGCGTACCTTATGGAACATGCCCCTGAACGATACCGTTCGCGAGATTGTCGAGACGCCGGTAAAATCTGTCGGTGTAGGGGGATGTGCTGATGTTTCCTTGTATAGCCGGTTTGGAAAAAGCGGCTTGATCGACCTGCGCCTTTTCCCCACCACCATGACCGTGACCGATCCCGAAAGTTACTCCTGGCGTTATTACGAGCCCTATATTTACTCGCTGCTGGACAAGGCTGGCATCGCCCAGTGGCAGGATGCAAAGGCAGCCGCCATCAAGGATGGCTCTATCATGATGGCTAGATGGATGCATTGCGCTGTGGGAACTAAGCCGCAATGAATCTCAACTCAAATAAATTATTCCAAAGAAAAAATTGTCATAGGAAAATTGATGAACTTTGTTTTGATTTAGTTCTCAGCTTTCTACATAAGGTGGCGGCCGTCGGCAGGCCTTTTTCCTTGCTCGCTCACAATAAGAGGGTAAGAGGCCCGGATGTCGTGCTCCCCTCTGAAATGCGACCGCTCGGACTCAATTCAACACGCGAGTTTCATTTCCGGAACCGT
>CAZDQC010000084.1:0-15054 GCA_964507245.1 uncultured Rhodospirillaceae bacterium | reverse complement strand
GATGAGGCCGAGGTGCGGCCGTGCCTGCCAACAGTGGAACAAGATCTTCCGGGAGGCGCCCGCCGATTGGTGCAAAAGGCCGAGGGCATTCACGCAACCGTCGTCAATGGCTACGTCACCTTCAAAGATGGCGCTGCCACGGGCAAATTCCCCGGGACCCTGATTAAGGGTCGATTGGCTAATGGTGCCTGACAGAGGCGGGCTAACGGAAATCAACAATCAAACTGTCCATATAGTTCTTAAAATATAGCCGAAAATTACGAATAATTAACAAATCGCATTTCGAATTTCAGCCATGAGGAACGGAGCTGATTGTTGGTTTGGTCTAGGTGGGCAGACGTTTCAGTCTAGGCTCTCACAAGTCTGGCCCTTAGTCAGCAGATGCTGGCGCTGTTTCAGGTGTTGGCAGCTCTTTTGGCAGTGCGGTCACGACGGCTAGGATGACCACAGCAGCGGTAGCCAGTATGTAGAACAAAGTGTCGAAGCCCCAGTTCTTGTAGACAAAGGCGATGAGGGGCAGGGACGCTGCTAGCACCGTGAAACCCACCACATATCGTATTCCATATATGCGGGCGCGATAGGCACCGCTAGCGGTTTTGCCGATCATGTAATCGTTGATAGGGATCTGCCCAAATGCGCCTAGCATGAAGCCCAGGGCGACGGCTAGGGCGACCATGTCAGTGAGGCCGGGCATGGTAGCAAAAAAGACAATTTGGATGATTGCTACCGCCATGAACACGCGGCGTGGACCGTACTTATCCAACATGCTGCCTACGATCAATTGGGCGATGGAGCCTACGGCAAAAACGATGAACGCCAGGGTGCCGATTACTGACGCTATATCCCCCTGTCCCGATTGGGCTGCATCAGCGAACCATGTGGCTAGGTCGACAGCAAGTCCTTCCAAGCGTTCAAGAAATATTTTCGGTAAGGCAAATGTTGTTGCTTGGAATATGAGGGAGGATACGGCCGTAGTTAAAAATACAATGATCGAAACCCGCAACAGTAAGGCGCGATAGGTGGCAGAGGGCGTCGCAGCTGTGCCAGTTTTTGATTTTGCCTCTTTCTCCGCCGTGCGGATGCTGTGCCACCGCAAAGCCAAGTAGACAATTCCCATTACGATGGAGAAGAGGCCCGGCAAAATGAAGGCCAAGCGCCAGCCGCCGTTGTCGATCAAATAGCCAGTGATCAAGGCTGCACTAGCGACGCCTAGGTTCCCCCAAACTCCATTAGTCGCGATGCGCATGCCCGTGTTTTTCCATTTCATAGTCACAATAGCTAGCCCGACGGGATGGTAAATTGCTGCGAAGATACCAATCACGAACAACCCGAAGCCAATATGCAGGGGGGTTTGAGAAAAGCCAGTGGCAATAGCTGTAAGCCCGATTCCTATGAAGAAGACGCACATCATGCCGTCCCGGCTCCACTTGTCGGCCAACCACCCGGCTGGTAGAGAAAATAGGCCAAAGGCAAAGAAACCCGGCGTCGCATAAGCCAATAATTCCGCATAGCTGACGCCCCATTCCCGGTACAGCACCAGCGCTGCAACCGTTGCGAAGATCAAGGTGAACAAGTGATCGAGAAAATGTCCGATGTTCAGTAACAGGAAGTAGGAACGATCCCGGCCCATAGGTTTTCTGTCCTCATGTAGGTTTATTGGATTTATTAAATCCTATACTTCATGTGAATTCGATGTCTCGACAATATTAACTGAATTCGAGCCAACCTGGGTGCCGGGAAATAATGCAGACACTGCAAGTTTAGCGCAACGCCAAAAGGTCTCGGACGATTTTTTAAGTTTTCAGCGACCCGCAGTCGTTGCATCTAGGGCTTGCGGGTCGGGCTCTGTCATTCCTGGGTATAGCCATAAATGGGTTCAGTTTTTGTATGCCTACTGTGGGATCATGCACACTCTTACCGCGGATAAAGTCTGAATTGTGCTCGGTATCACTTATTAGCATAGTTACAGAAGCCTCCACGCTTTTGCACCTGCATTCGGAAAACTGACGGTGCCGCCGCCCTCCAAGGTGGTGCTGAGCCGATAAAATCGCATCTTAAATTAACTGAGTTTGGGCAAAACTTCGTTTTTCAATAGGGACATAGACTGTTGCCAGGCGCCTTCAGGATCCCATTCGTGGCCCATGGCTAGGAGTGTGCCAAATTGCCCCACCTCCCCCTTCAGATCATTGAGTTTTTGGGCAACCTCGTCGACGTTGCCGACAATGAATAGGTTATCGACCAGATATTCTATGGTTACGTCGCTATCCGCCATGTTCGGGTCGTTCTTCAACAGCTGCAGCATTCCGACTTTCGGTAGTAGGCGCAGAAAATAATCTTGGAAATCACGCGCCATAACACCATCGAGGGCGTGCTTTCGTGCTTCAGCTGAGGTTTCTGCGACAAAAATTTCCCGCGCTACGCGCCAAGTGCTTAGATCGACCTCGCGCCCTGCTTCTAATGCACCAGCGCGGATGGCATCCCAATGCGTCTTAAGCAGCGTTGGTGGTATGAGGTTGATGGACATGGGAATCCAGCCTCGGCTGCCAGCCATCTTTAGAGTGGTGGAATGCGGTGACACGCCAGCAAGGGCAATTGGAGGATGGGGATCTTGGTAGGGACGGATATGCGCCCGCAGACCTATGTCGTTCTCGGTCTCAGGAATGGTAAATTCCCACCAGTCGCTCGTGTAGACTCCGGGTTTTGGATCCGACCAGAGCTGCAGGATGGTATCTAAGGAGGCGCGGGTATAGGCGGCATTGTCTACTGCTGCGTTGTCACCCCAATAACCGAACACTCGCATATCGCCGGGAAAGCTGCCCGTTCCGATACCCCAATTGAACCGGCCTTCGGCCATATGGTCCAATTGTGCGATGCGGCAGGCCAGGACAAAAGGGTTGTGGTTCGGCATGCAACTGACACCGGTTCCCAGCTTAATTTGCTTTGTTCGTGCCAGTGCCTGGGCAATGAATAACTCCGGCGAGGGAATATTCTCCCATTCCGAAGTGAAATGCTCCCCAATCCAGGCCTCGGAAAAGCCGAGTTCGTCCAGAATCACGATCTGGTCCATATCTGATTTCAGAGTTTCTGTGAAATTTGCGCCCTGCGGATGCAAAGGCATGGTGAAAAAGCCAAGTTCCATGGTGAAGCTTCCCATTTTGAAGGGTTAGATGCTGGCCCGCATCACAGACTGCCTGATTGCGCTAACCGTGACAAATCGTTTGGACTTTCAGTTTTTATTTAGGCGAAGGCAAGACCCTCGGCGAAAAACCTAATAGGTCATTTAAGATTTTGAAATTCAAACTCTGATCCGATTATTGCGTAGTAATAGGACGTTGCCGGTTTGTGTCTGGGTCAACCCAAAAATAATATTTTGGTAGCGGAGAAGATAAGGGGAGGTCGTAATTCAATTCGCGAAATCCTCTTTTATTGACAAATTTTGCTACCTTGTCGGCTTGAGTGCCCTTGCTGACTTTTGTCCCAGCTACTCTTGCGTTGAGCTTATAGCGCTGGCCAAAGGGGCTGATAATTAGACAAATTAGCATGGTGTCAGAGCGGAATATCGCCGACAATACAGCCTCGTGGTCAAAAAGCGAGGCACGGCGAGTATGGACACCGTGGAAACAGAGCCCGAGGGCTACGATGTCGAAGCCGTTGAGGCATGGATTGCCGGCAATGTGAAGGGGCTGACACCGCCTCTGACCTGGACACGTTTACAAGGCGGCCATTCCAACTTGACCTACCGCATCGATGACGGTGAAGGCCGGGCCGCCGTGATCCGTCGCCCGCCCCAAGGCGAACTATTACCGAAGGCGCATGATATGAGCCGGGAATGGGCCCTGATTTCGGCCCTGGGATCCACCGCAGTGCCTGTCGCGCCAGCTATGGCATTCTGTGAAAATCCGGAAATCACTGGCGCATGGTTCTATGTCATGGGGTTGATTGACGGACAGCCTCTGTATAGCGCCCAAGAAACAGAGGGAAGAATTCCCCGAGATGAGCGCCAGACGCTGGCTTGGTCCTTTGTCGATGTCCTTGCCGATCTCCATAAATTGGATCCGGATGAAATAGGCTTAAGTGACCTGGGCAAGAAAGAGGATTATGTAGGCCGTCAACTACGCACTTGGTTTCGATCGTGGACCTCGTCCATTATTGATGCGGAATACGATGATCCGCGCGCTCATGAAATCCGTGACTATCTAGCCGGCAACATTCCCGATCAAGGTCCGGCGAAGGTAGTACATGGTGATTATGGCCTGCATAATTGCCTGGTCGGAGCCAACTACAAGGTCGTTGCCGTAGTGGATTGGGAGATCTCCACCTTAGGAGATCCCCTAGCAGACCTGGGCTATGCCCTCAACGCCTGGGCTGAGCCAGGCGAGGGCCGCGAAGGTGCCGCCACTGCCCTATCAGGATTTCCTACTCGGGCTGAATTGGCGGCTCGATACGAGGAACAATCTGGACGTGATCTATCCAAGTTGAACTATTACATTGGCTTCAACTGGTGGAAGACCGCCTGCATCATCCACGGCGTATACGCTCGTTATCGCGCAGGCAAGAAAAGCACTGAAGGAGTGGACATGGGCGACTTTCGCTCGCGCATCGGCGAGGCTTTGAACGCCAGCGAAAAGGCCCTAACAACTCTGCGATGACCGAAAGCGACACCACATCATGGTCCTGGAAGCTTGCTGTGAGCGAGGGCATGACCGCATAACAAATAGTCTATTCTTGGCTGATTATGGCTACATCGTCATTACCGAGTTCCGACCCGGCAATTCAGTTCGACAATTTTGCCTATTGAACGAATTCATGAAAATTACATGCCGAGCACCGCCTTGGCGATGATGTTCCGCTGAATTTCTGAAGAACCGCCAGCGATGGTACGCATGCGGTTGCTCAGATACGCAGGCATAAGGGTGACGGCCAACTCTGGCCCGACGGGCGGGCGATTAGTGCCGAGTTCCAACGCTTCGGGCTGCAGCGGACTAGCGTAATAAGCTGCGGCTTCGACACCCAACATATCGGCCCTCTGCTGGATCTCCGAACCGCGCGCCATTTGGATTGAGGAGGCCGACCCCGGCGGCATGCCGGCGCTTAAATTGGCTAGAACTCGCTGTTCAGAAACTTCCAAAGCGTCAGCGTCCACTTTTAGTCGCGCGAGCTCTTGGGTGAAACTAGATACGTCCATCAGTCGGGTACCATCGGCGTCAGTTTGGTTGGCCAGTTTCTCAACGCGGGCCAAAACCCGGCGTATTTCAACGGAACTCATGGAGAACCGTTCAAACTCAAGCAGATATTTCGCCACGGACCAGCCATCATTTTCCTTGCTCACACGATTTTTCTTTGGGACACGTACATCGTCGAAGAACACCTGGTTCAATTCATGGACACCTTCCAGGTTTATGATAGGCTTTACAGTGATGCCTGATGACTTCATGTCGATCAGTAGGAAAGATATGCCCTCTTGACGTTTGCCTTCAGTAGAGGTGCGCACCAGTGCAAACATCATGTTGGCGTGTTGGGCGTAGCTGGTCCAGATCTTAGTACCATTAACGATGTAATCATCACTGTCACTGACAGCCGCGGTGCTAAGCGCCGCTAGGTCGGAGCCGGAGCCCGGCTCGGAGTAACCCTGACACCAAATATCCTCGCCGCTCAGGATACGGGGCAGATATTGTACCTTTTGCTCTTCTGTGCCGTAACCGATCAACATGGGCCCACACATCTTCAGGCCCATGGGTATTAGGGCGGGGGCCTCGGCTCGGACACACTCCTGGGCGAAAATATAGTGTTGAATTAGGGTCCAATCCGTGCCACCAAACTCCGCTGGCCAGTTGGGCGCGGCCCAGCCCTTAGCGTACAAGATGCGTTGCCAGTTCATGGCAGTGTCGATATCCTGCCACAAACTGGTGCGCTTGCGCGCGCCGTCACGTAAATCTTCGGTCAAGGTTTCGCCGAGAAAGGCGCGAATGTCAGCCCGAAACGCTTCGTCCGCCGGCGATAGTTTTATATCCATGGCCAAATCCTTTTAAGACGCGATTCTAGCCCGAACCAGTTTCTGCGGCGACTTCTGCCTCAAAGTCTCCGGTCTCAGTTCGTTTTCCGGATTTCCAGTAGTCATAATGAGCCATGTAGGTTTCCAGCATTTTGTCCAGTGGCGGCTCCGAATATTCTCCCCGAAAATTCAGATACTCCATATGGCGATTACCAGCATTGTCAAATTCGTGATATATGGAATCAACCTCGCCATCGAACTCAAGTGGCTTCAATCCGAATTTTTCGCATAGTTCAACATTGAACGCGGGTGTTGCCTTCAGCCATTGGCCGTCAAGAAAAACCGCAGTGTAGCCGTGCCAATAAAATGTATCGGTTTTCATCCGCTCCCGCATTTTGCCGGTGGACAGGTGGTTTCGCACATCAGCAAAGCCTAGGCGGGCGGGAATGCCTTGGGCTCGGCACACGGCGGCGAGAAGGACGGCCTTTTGTACACAATAACCCTTCTTTTCCTTCACAGTCCTGCTAGCCTTCATACCGACAACATCGAGGGATGAGGCATAGGGGTCATAACGGATGCCATCTCGAATTTTGTAGTATAGCCTGACGGATTTTTCCTTATTCGTGGACGCGCCTTGCACCGAATTAGCAGCTAGTGCCACGATGTCCGGATGGCAACTTTCTACCATGGGTCCAGGTTCCAAGAATTCACTCAAATTCTCTGACATTTAGCTTCTCCTCATATCCGTCAAATCGCCCCGTATTCCCTTAAGGCGTCCATTTCCTCCGCGCTGTATCCAAACTCAGTCAGTATTTCTCCGGTGTGTTGACCTAAGGTGGGAGGCGGAATATTAGTGGCAGGGGTGCCCTCGGATGCCATGAAGCCTAGTCCTGGAATAGTAATGTGCCCTTCAATGCCGCCCGGGGCGGGCAAGGTTCGCAGTATGTCGCGATGTCCAACTTGTTCCTCCTTGATGGCCTGTGGAACGGTGAGAACGGGTGCCACGGGCACGCCCTCTATTCGCAGTTTTTCCAGCCAATGGTCGGTCGGTTTGGTTTTGATTAAGTCTTTTAGTTCCTCGTAGATTTCCAGGCGGTTTTCGACGCGGCTCTGTTCCGACTGATAGCGTTTCTCCTCTGCCCATTCCGGACGGCCTAATCCACGGCAAAGTGGCGGAATTAGGTGGTCGGTGAAGACGGAGATATTGATGTGTCCGTCCGCTGTTTCATAAACATCCGTCGTGGTTTGCATGGTCGCAGATTGGTTGCCCAACAACTGCGGCTCCGTCCCGTTGATGAGGTAGCGGTTGATCGCGAAGCTGATCAAGGACATCACAGAATCCGTCATCGCGACATCCAAATACTGTCCTCGACCCGTCGCCAGCCGGCGGTAGAGGGCCGAGGCAATCGCAAATGAAGCTGTCAGTCCAGTGGCCATGTCAGCTACGGGAAAGCCAATTCTGATTGGCCCCTCTTCGGGTGTTCCAGTCAGGGACATCAAGCCTGAGACGGCCTGGATCGCTCCATCATAGGCACCTGCGGCGGCTGCGGGGCCCTCCTGTCCGAACCCGGATATGGAACAATAAACAATTTCTGGTTTGATAGCCTTGACATCATCATAACTAAAGCCAAGGCGCTTCATGACGCCAGGCTTAAAATTCTCAGCCACCACATCGGCACTTTTGATCATCTTGCGAACGACCTTTTTTGCTTCTTCGTTTTTCAGATCGAGGGCGATGCTGCGTTTGCCGCAATTGAAACCGACAAAGACGGGACCTAGCCCTCGTTGCGCCCATTCCCCCTCTGCCATCAGGTTTCGGATTTGATCGCCAGTGTCTTTCATTTCGATCTTGATTACTTCCGCGCCTAAAAGCGCCATGTTCGCTGTGGCCAACGGCCCAGATAACACCTGTGTAAAATCGATTACACGAACCCCATCAAATGCTTTGGTCATCCTGCGCCTCCTGCGATCGCTAGCCTGGCACGACCTGTCCACTGAATGGCGCTTTGGGTGAATTTGTGTTCGATATTGAAGGTTTTGGTATATCTCGCTTTCATGAGGGACACTTTGTTCTAATTTATACGTTGCGATGGTGTGCAACTACATATCGCAAGTACCGAGATCAGAAGCGAGGAATTTGTCTACATGATACCGCCGACAGACACGACAAGACCATCAAAAATGCGCTATGCGGACAGCGAATTTGATCGCGCGGTGGAATGGCGCGAGGATATCTCCTGGTTGGACAAACAGCTCGCCTCGCAGGCGTCCAGGGTTTATCCGATCTGGCGGCATCGGTTTCTGTTTTCTGACGATGTAACGCCTCTCACTCTTTCGCCTCAGGATGCAGGGGAATTGGCCGGTCTGGAACGGGTTGTCCTGCTGGGTCTCATCGAAGGGACCGCCCGCTTTGCCTTGGATATTTCCCATTTATCCGAAGATCTCCTGCCGGCTACGTCATATGACCTGCGTGATGTGGCCATGCACCTGTCCGATGGGGTGGCAGCTATGTTGGCGTTTGGGCGGGGCATGTCTGTCTGGCACCAGGATCACCTCCATTGCGGCCGCTGTGGCGCCCCGACGGCCGCGGAACGGGCCGGTCATTTGCGGCGCTGCACTAATCATGTATGCGAACGGACGCATTTCCCCCGCACCGATCCTGCGGTCATTACTCTAGTGATAGATGGTGAGCGGTGCCTCTTGGCCAAACGGGCTACCATTGCCATTCCCAGATTTTCAACCGTGGCAGGATTTGTGGAGCCCGGTGAAACTCTGGAAGACGCTGTCCGTCGGGAGGTTGCAGAGGAAGTTGGCGTCGCGACTGGCACGGTATTGTACCGGGCCTCGCAACCTTGGCCATTTCCCTCTTCCCTAATGATGGGTTTCTGGGCCCGCGCGACCGATCCTCGGATTATGGTTGACGGTGAAGAAATTAGCGAAGCAGCTTGGTTTACGCGGGCGGATATCGTTCAGGGACTGGAAGCGGAGACGCTCATTTTGCCGCCCGAGGATTCCATCTCTCGCCGTCTAGTAGAAGATTGGAGAAATTTGCCCGAGGGCGCAATAATCGAAGGTTTGGAGTGACGTAGTCTAATTTCGCGTTATATTATCCTTGGCAGCCTAGCTCGGTGCTTGCAGCGACCTAAGCGGTTTACTCCCTGAGCCATTAAAATATGTTAAGGCAGTTGGAGGAGATGGTGCATTCTTAAGGGAATGAGGCCCTTTCCCTTGAACATTTTGGAAGGAAGAGCGAGATGGTTGAAGCTTATATTTACGATCATGTCCGTACGCCACGAGGCAAGGGACGGGCTAGTGGCTCCCTCCATTCGGTAACGCCGATCGAACTGGCTTCGACGGCGCTGCGGGCGATCCGGGATAGAAATGAGCTTGATACCGCTCACGTAGATGACGTGATGCTGGGCTGCGTCGCACCGGTGGGCGAACAGGGCGCTGATATCGCCAGGGTCGCCGTGATTAACTCAGACTACGCTGAAACTACTGCCGGTGCGCAAGTTAACCGGTTCTGCGCCTCGGGTCTCGAGGCGGTGAACATTGCTGCGGGGCAAATCATGTCAGGGCAGTCGGACATGGCCATCGGCGGAGGCGTAGAAAGCATGAGCCGCGTACCTATGGGGTCGGACGGCGGCGCTTGGGCGACGGATCCTGCTGTGGCATTTCATAGTTATTTTGTCCCGCAAGGTATATCCGCCGATTTGATTGCCACCAAATTCGGCTATTCCCGCGATGATGTGGACAGTTATGCAGTCGAAAGCCAAAAACGGGCGCAAAACGCCTGGGATGAGGGTCGGTTCGAAGGCGCTATTGTGCCGGTGGTAGATATCAACGGCACTACGGTCCTGGACAATGACGAACACATGCGGCCCGAGACGGATATGCAATCTCTGGCCTCTCTTGACCCGTCGTTCGGGAATATCGGCGAGCAATTCGGTTTCAACTCAGTCGCAATTCAACGCTATCCAGAAGTTGAAAAAATTGAACATGTTCACCACGCGGGTAACTCATCGGGTATTGTCGACGGGGCAGCCGCCGTATTGTTGGGCAGCAAGGAAATTGGAGAGAAACTAGGCCTGAAAGCCAGGGCTCGCATTCGCGGTTTTGCCTCCATCGGCTCAGAGCCGACTATTATGCTCACTGGGCCGTCGCTCGCGGCCGAGAAAGCACTGAAACGCGCTGGCATGGACAAGGGCGATATCGACATTTGGGAACTAAACGAGGCCTTCGCGGCGGTGGTCCTCCGCTTCATGGAGGTGCTGGAAATTGACCATAACAATATCAACGTCTGTGGCGGGGCCATCGCCATGGGCCATCCCCTTGGCGCCACGGGTGCAATGATCTTGGGTACTGTGTTGGATGAGTTGGAACGCACCGGCAAAAGCACGGCACTTACTACTCTATGCGTAGGTGCAGGTATGGGCACTGCGACGATTATCGAACGCCTATAAGGACGAAGACTATGATCGACTATGATGTGGATGGCGATGGCGTTGCTACGATCACCTGGAATGTTTCCAACCGGCCTATGAATGTCATGAACAATGACACTATGGCGGCCTATGGCGAAGCGGTGGAAAAGGCTGTTGCTGACGAGGCTGTTAAAGGCGTGATCGTCACCTCCGCCCACAAGGAGTTCCTTGTCGGCGCTGATCTTTCGGTCATGGGTGATGGCGATTTATCCATGTTGAAGGAATTCATGGAATGGGTGCATGGCAAATTCCGGCGAATGGAAACTGGTGGGAAACCCTTTGTCTCCGCAATTAACGGCCATGCCCTGGGTGGCGGGTACGAGCTTTGCTTGGCCTCCCATTACCGCATCGCTGCTGATAATCCAAAGATCAAGATTGGCCTACCTGAGGCCAAGATCGGCCTATTGCCTGGCGGTGGCGGCACGCAGCGGCTATCTCGCCTAATCGGAATGCAACAGGCCCTGCTCCTGATGTTGGAAGGCAAGGAACTTGCGCCTGACGCTGCCAAGAATATTGGCATGATTGATGAAGTTGTGCCGGCAGATGAACTATTAGCGGCGGCAAAGGCCTGGGTTCTAGGAGCCGGGCAAAAGAACCAGGTGCAGCCTTGGGATAAACGTGGATTTAAAATTCCCGGCGGTGCCGTGCAATCGCCGAATGGGCAGCAGGCCTTCATGGCTGGTAACGCGATGTTGCGCCAGCGCACCTACGGAAATTATCCAGCGCAACAGAACATCATGTCATCTGTTTATGAGGGCTGTCAGGTAGATATAGATACTGGGTTGGCGATTGAGATTCGCTATCTGATCGCTACGGCCTTGACGCCGGAATGCCGCAACATGATCCGCCTGTTTTTTGCTATGACAGAAGCGGGCAAGGGCGCCGGGAGACCCAAGGAGATCGCCGAGGCTACATTCGCGAAGATTGGTGTACTGGGTGCAGGTATGATGGGCGCGGGCATCGCATATGTAACTGCCATGGCCGGATTTGATGTGGTGCTGTTAGACATGTCTCAGGACAGCGCCGATAAGGGTAAGGCCAATGCCGCAGAGCTATTAAAAAAACGTGTCTCTCGCCAACGCATGGATCAGGAGACTGCTGACGCCACCCTGGCCCGTATTCATGCGACGGCTTCCTTCGACGATTTAGCGGGTTGCGATCTAGTAATCGAAGCAGTATTTGAGGATCGTGTGGTCAAGGCGAATGTGACGAAAAAGGCCCTCGCCGTGACGGGCGACGAAATTATTTTCGCATCCAACACTTCCACCCTGCCCATCACAGGTCTTGCTGCTGCGTCCGGTCGCCCCGACAATTTTATTGGGCTGCACTTTTTTTCACCTGTGGACCGGATGCCGTTGGTGGAGATCATCATGGGTGAGGGGACTTCACTAGAAGCCTTGGCCAAATCCATCGACTATGTGAAAGCGATCCGTAAGACACCTATCGTGGTTAAGGATGCGCGGGGCTTTTATACGTCGCGGGTGTTCGGGACTTATGTCCGTGAAGGGCTGGCCTTGTTGGCAGACGGTGTTGCGCCGGCGTTGATAGAGAATGCTGGCAAGATGGCGGGCATGCCGGTTGGACCCTTGGCGATGGCGGACGAGGTTTCTATCGACTTGATGTACAAGATAGGCAAACAGACCAGGGAAGACATAGGTGATGAGTATGTGGCGGTGCCGGGAGATGACCTGGTGGCGACGATGGTCGAGGATCTGGGTCGCATTGGTAAAAAGGCCGGCAAGGGTTTTTATGACTACCCTGACAACGGCTCCAAGCATTTATGGCCCGGTCTCATCGATTATTGTCCATTAGCCGAGGAACAGCCGGACGTAGAGGAAGTGAAGAAACGCCTAATTTATATTCAATCCGTAGAGGCCGTACGCTGCATGGAAGAGGGTGTGATCGCCGAAAAGCGGGATGTCGACGTGGGTTCAATTATGGGATGGGGGTTTCCGCCATTCAGGGGCGGTGTGTTGAGCCTGGTGGATACCATTGGAATTCATGAATTCGTAGCTGAGTGTGATCATCTGGCCCAGTCCCACGGACCCCGCTTTACCCCGTCAAATCTGTTGCGGGACATGGCGGCCAGGGGTGAAGGTTTTTACGGTAAAGCAGCGTGAGGAAATAATGCTTTTTCAGGAAGTTATCTATAGCGTTGAGCAAGGTGTCGCGGTCGTGACCTTGAACCGGCCTGACCGGTTGAACGCCATGACCCTGATTATGGCTGGCGAGGTCCGGGCCGCCATGCAACAAGCCAGCGATGATGACGAAGTGCGGGTTATCGTATTGACCGGCGCGGGACGAGGGTTCTGTGCTGGAGCCGATGCGGCTCGGCTACAGGGTCGGGTCAGCGGGATAGCGGTGGAGGAAGAAGAAGCCCTGCCATTTACCGGTGCGATAGAGGGTGGCCTGGATCTGCCGCAGGCGTTCGCAGCAAAATACGCTTGGATCGCCACAGTCCCCAAGCCGGTGATCGCTGCCGTTAACGGTCCTGCGGTGGGCGTCGGTATGGTGCTGCCCATGTTCGCTGACATCCGGTTCGCCTCTGACACTGCTCGTTTCGGCACGGCGTTTTCCAAACGCGGCCTGGTCCCGGAATATGGTCTAGGCTGGCTCTTGCCGCGACTAATTCAGCCTTCAAAAGCCTTTGATCTTCTCTACACAGCCCGGCTGGTGGATGCGGACGAGGCCGTCGACATGGGCCTGGTGGACAAGGTATTTCCCACCAACGAGCTATTACCTGCTGTGATGGACTATGCTCGGGAATTGGCCACGGCCGTTTCACCGCGCTCAAACCGCGTAGTTAAGCGGATGGTTTATCAGGGGCTGGATCAGGGCTTTGATTCAGCTATGGAACAATGTCTGGCAGATATGGCCGATGCTCAAAAATCTGATGATTTCAAGGAGGGCATCGCCGCTTGGACAGATAAACGAGTACCGATTTTTACGGGTACGTAGAATTATTCGCCGGCTAGTAAATTTCAAATCCAAGCCAGCTCCGCGTAGTTAAAATATTCCAGATTCTAAGCCGGCCGCCATCGCGGCACCCAGCTCATGACATTGATCCACGAATTCCTCCCGCCAATCGCCGCGTAGGATGATAGGTTCCTGCACCGCGCGCCAGCGCAGGCCGGTCACGATTGTCTCGATCCCGCGCCGGGTGCCCGTGCCGTCGTGACCGGCCCGGATATAAAGGCAGTAGGGGCGGCCCTGGGTCTCCTCTAGGCAGGGATAATAGCTGCGGTCGAAAAAGTCTTTCATGGCGCCGCTCATATAGCCAAGGTTTTCGGTCGTGCCAAGAATGATGCCGTCGGCAGCCAAAATTTCGTCTGGACCAGCCTGGAACGGGGTCTTGCCGATGATTTCCACTCCGTCATTCTCCCCGGCTCCGGCCAAAACTGCATCAAACAAACGTTTTGTGTTAGGTGAAGGGACGTGGGCGACAACAAGCAGGCTTTGCGTCATCCGTTGTTCAGGGCTTCCAACCCCAGCTCCTGACGCAATTCGACTGTAGCTTCGGCTTTGGGGGCTTCCAGCGGAATGCCTGTAGCATCCGCCATACGGGTATAGGCGTTAAAGGCGGCAATCGTCGCCGCCGCGTCCACCATGGCGGCCTCACCTAACGTTTCTACAATGGTCGTTCGGGTAGCGGCAATACGGGCTTTGTCGCGGTCCATGATGGCTTCGACAAACTCATTCAGCAGGTTTCCCTGAGGCAGGCCCGATTCCTGGACACTGCCATCCATAATTAGGGAAAGGTCGTATTCGTTGCCAGTATGTTTGCTGCTCACCCGGAGCCGCGCCGCATGGGAGGTGGTTCAGTAATAGCAACCAAGAAGCGCCGAGGCACGTGCTGCCAAGAATTCCATCTGCGCACGCGATATGCCACGTTCTAGTCCCTCCAGTTCATAAATACGGGGGTCTTCCATATATAGCGCGTTCAGGAGCTCCCATAGGCGCCGGGTCTCGTCAGGCACCAGGGTTAGTGAGCGCCGGATAAAAAAATGGCTCTCATTATCATAAAAATCCACGAAATCAGGCCCTGCATCCTCTGGCGCAATGGTTGCGGCCCAGCCTGGTCCGGGCCTGGCTTCCGGTGCGTGGCGCCTGGGCGGTTGACCCGTTGCAGCGTCAGGAAAAGAGGGAGTTTCCATGCCGATGGCAGTTGTGAAACAGTCGGTCACTACGGCCTGTACGGTCACGCTGATGACTTCGATTATCTCGTCCTCCGCTATGCCGCTATCCAGAGCTTCTTGGTACCAGCGTTGGCTAAGGCGCCCCGGATCGGTGACCACGCGGTGTATGACCTCAACCCAGGCCGGGGCCAAAATTCCCAATGCGTCATGGTTACCGTCCACGGAATAGGGCGAGACCGAGCTTTTGCGCTTCCGGCACAAAAGACAATCCCAGGCATGCCGAGCTTCCGCTACAACGGCCAGGCGTTGGGCGCCATCCAGCCAGGAACCGGGTTGGGCAAGACGTTCATGATTTCGATTAAGGGCGGCCGCCGGATCTACGCGCATGACTACTGGAGAGGCATCGTAAGGCCGGTCCATCACGCCTCCAGTTCAGTATCCC
>CAZDQC010000083.1:0-15323 GCA_964507245.1 uncultured Rhodospirillaceae bacterium | reverse complement strand
GGCGGATGCAGGAATGGTGCGCGAAGGGGCCGACCGCGGCGTCGTCGTAGCGGTTTTTGATCCCCCGGCGGATCATCCAGCCTGGCAATTACTAAAAGATCAGGAACTGGATCAGCGCGACGGGCTGATCCTACGCCGGCAAGTGAGCGCGGATGGGCGTGGCCGCGCCTTCGCAAATGATCGAGCCATATCGGTGGGTCTATTGCGGCAATTAGGAGAAAGCTTGGTCGAGGTTCATGGACAGCATGATGATCGGGGCCTGCTCAACCCTGCCAGTCATCGCGCAATGTTGGATAATTTCGGTGAATTGCGTACGGATGCCGAGACCTGTAAAACCACCTATGGGCGGTTGCAAAACATAGAGCGCGCCTTGCTAGAGGCGCAAGAATCTATCCGGGTCCTGAAAGAAGAAGAGGAATACCTGCGCCACGTCTGCTCCGAGCTCAGGGCGCTTGCTCCAAAGACTGGCGATGAAGAAAAACTAGACCGTACCCGTGTGCAATTGAGGCAAGGGGAAAAAATAGCAGAGGCCTTGCGGAATGCTGAGGTGGCGCTTTGTGGTGTGGATGGTCAGGATGGTATCGAACAAAGATTACTGATTGCTTCGCGCGCACTCGAACGGGTTGCCGAAAGTGCTGGCGGGGCTTTTAATAAGGCTATTGAAGGCCTGGATCGCGCCGTTAGCGAAGTGATAGAAGGCGTCGAAGGAGTGTCCGACGCGGCGCGATCACTGGATCTGGATCCAGCTCATCTGGAAATAGTGGAGGAGCGACTGTTCGCCTTGCGAGACGCTGCCCGAAAAAATAGGGTCAAGGTGGATGATCTGCCGGCTCTTCTTGCAGAATTCGAAGGGCGATTGGATACCATTGATAACAGTGAGGAATGCTTGTCCAACCTACAGGCGGATGCAGAGGCTGCGCGACATGATTATTTGAGGTCGGCGGATCGGTTGAGCCAGGGTCGCGCCAGGGCAGCGCGTAAGCTGGACAAAATAATGTTGAAGGAGCTGCAGCCTCTTGCCTTGGACAAGGCGACTTTCAAGACCGTTTTGACAAAGCGTGACGAAGACGTATGGGCCCCGTATGGATGGGATCAAGTGACCTTCCAAATCGCCACTAATCCTGGCAGCTCACTAGGTCCATTGAATAAAATTGCTTCCGGTGGTGAACTTTCCCGTGTCATGCTGGCGTTGAAAGTAGCCTTGGCCGAAAACCGGACGCCCGCCGCATTGATATTTGACGAAGTGGATAGCGACGTCGGCGGCGCGGTAGCTGATAAAGTGGGCGAACGTTTGGCTCGCCTATCCCAGAACGCCCAAGTTATTGTTGTTACTCATTCTCCACAGGTGGCAGCCAGAGCTGATCACCATTGGCGAATCTTTAAAGAGGCGGCGGGGCATTCAACCCGAACCACGGTGGAGGATTTGGACAATTGTCGCCGCCGCGAGGAAATCGCCCGTATGTTAGCCGGTGCCCAAATCACAAAGGAGGCTCGGGCGGCAGCGGATAGTTTGCTGCAGGCGGCGGGATCATGATTAGTCCAGATTTGATCGCCGTGGAGGAGCTCACAAAGGAGCAGGCAGAACGTGAATTGGCGCGCTTGGCCCTAAAAATTAGACATCACGATACCGCGTACCATCAAAACGACGCACCGGTTATTTCTGATGCCGATTATGACCGGTTGCTCCGTCGCAGTGACGCCATCGAGGCATGCTTTCCGGACCTAAATCCAGTGGACAGCCCGTCGAACCGGGTGGGCGCTCCTCTGGCGCCAGGGTTTTCGAAAATACGACACATTCGGCCTATGTTATCGTTGGGCAATGCCTTTAAAAGGGATGATGTCGCGGATTTTCTGGCTGGTATCGCGCGCTTTCTAAAACTTCCCAAAGGCGAACTCGTTGCAGTGGTGGCTGAACCAAAAATCGACGGTCTGTCCGCGGCGTTGCGTTACGAGAATGGCTTATTTGTGCAGGGCGCGACACGAGGTGATGGCGAGGTGGGTGAGGATATCACCGCCAACCTTCGCACCATCAAGGATATTCCCCAAACGATTGATGGGGCTCCAGAGATATTCGAGGTGCGGGGCGAAGTATTCATGACTCACGATGCGTTTGCGGCATTGAACCGGAGACAGGCCGTAGCCGGCCAGACGGAATATGCTAATCCGCGCAATGCGGCGGCAGGATCACTACGGCAGCTGGATCCCGCTATTTCGGCCAGCCGCAAATTGAGCTTTCGGGCCTATGCCTGGGGCGACGTCAGTAAATTGCCTAGTGACACTCAGGCCGGGGTTTTGGCAGCTATGGCAGGGTGGGGGTTTAAGGTACAAGAGCATCGGGTTTGTGCGACTGTGGATGAATTAATGGCGTTTCACGGTGCCATGGCGGCGGGGCGCCATGAACGACCGTATGATATTGACGGTATCGTATACAAAATCGACCGCCTGGACTGGCAGGAACGTTTGGGTGTGGCGTCGCGCTCACCACGTTGGGCCATCGCCCATAAGTTTGCCGCTGAGCAGGCGCAGACACTGGTCGAGGATATTAATATTCAGGTGGGCCGGACCGGCAAACTGACCCCAGTGGCACGTCTGAAGCCGGTCACCGTAGGTGGCGTTGTGGTTTCCAACGCCACCCTGCATAATGAGGACTACATCACGGAGAAAGACATCCGAGTCGGTGCCTTGGTTTTGGTGCAACGAGCTGGTGACGTTATCCCCCAGGTGCTGGAAGTTGTAGAACCCGGCGACGAACCGTTTGTGTATCCAACCGCATGTTCAATCTGCAGTTCTCCTGCCGTACGGGAGGAGGGTGAAGTTGATTGGCGTTGCAGCGGCGGGTTGACCTGCCCGGCCCAGGCCGTGGAGCGTTTGCGTCACTTAGTCTCCCGCAATGCCTTTGATATTGAGGGATTGGGAGAAAGGCAGATTGCTGCTTTTTTCGAGGCTGGTTTTATCAAGACGCCGGCCGATATTTTTAAATTGCGTGGCCGTCTGGACGGTGGGGATAATCCACTCAGGGACTGGGAAGGTTGGGGCGAAACCTCGGCCAGAAACCTTTTCGACGCTATCGATCAGAGCCGAGATATCCCGTTGGACCGCTTGATCTTTGCCTTGGGAATACGGCACGTGGGCCAAGGCAACGGTCGCATTTTGGCCCGGCGTTACCAAACGTTAGCTGATTTTGAGGCTGCGATGACGCCGGATCATTTGAACGAATTGCTTGATATTGACGGTATAGGTGACAAGGTAGCAGAGGCGCTGCTGGCCTTTTTTACCGACGGTCAAAGCCGATCAGCCTGGCTTGATCTCGTGGCCCAGTTGAATGTGAAAGATATGGCAAGGGCTGATACGTCATCTCCCATAGCGGGTCAAACGGTGGTATTTACGGGTACCCTGGAGCATACCTCCCGGGCCGAAGCCAAGGCGCGCGCTGAATCATTGGGCGCTAATGTGTCCGGTTCCGTGTCTGCAAAGACTGACCTCGTGGTTGCTGGGGAGGCGGCAGGGTCAAAACTTAGGAAAGCTAAATCCCTGGGTATTGAGGTAGTCGACGAGGCCGGGTGGTTGAATTTGATCGCCAGGGCCAACCCATAGTAGGAGAGAGGATGTTAACGTGAGCTCGGAACTGGTTACTTACGAAACAAAAGAAGACGTCGCCATCATCACTTTGGACCGACCTGACAAGCTAAATGCCTTAGATGTGGCGTTGGGTGAGGCTTTGACAAATGCTCTGCGGCGATTTCAGTCGAGTAGTGACCGGGTGGCTATCATGGCTTCATCAAATTCCAAGGCCTTCACAGTAGGCGCCGACCTGACGAATCCTGGCGAAATCTGGCGCTTTACCCCAAGCGTTGGGGTCGAAGTGGATAAGCCGATTATTGCTGCAGTTGATGGCTATTGCGTCGGCGGTGGTGTGGTGCTTGTCCAGTTCTGCGATCTTTGTGTGGTGGCAGAAAGCGCTGTGTTCAGTTATCCAGAAGCCAAAGTCGGTGTGACCGGCGGCCTTATTTCCTCGCTAGCTGCGCGCATCCCGCATAAGGTTGCCATGGAATTTGTTCTCTATGCCTCGGACATGACCGCTCAAAGGGCTTACGAAGTGGGGTTTGTCAATAAAGTGGTGCCGGCGGATCAGTTGATGGAAGCATCTATGGAATATGCCCGGACCCTGAAGAAACATGCGCCAATGGTTTTGAGCACTTTGAAACGCTTTGCTGGTGAAGTCATCAACAAGGGTCCATCGGAAGCGGCTGGCATCGCCCGCCGTTCCACCGAGGCGATTTTGGAAAGCGATGATCGGCTGGAAGGCATCGCTTCTTTCAGGGAAAAACGGTCGCCGCATTTCATGGGCAATTAACTCAGCCAGTAAATGGGACAGCTTGCGATGATCACAACGCTGAACACAAATGGTACGAACCAAGAAGGGTTGGGGCCCCTGTCCTCACGCTTCGTGGAAATCTAAAAACTGCCCTAGAAGGGTACTCGGTATCCCGGCATAAAGGCCAAGACGCATTTAGCAGACCGATGCACCCGCCTTCTCACGGCCCCGCGGCCATTTGGTGATGATTTTCGTCAACATAAAGGCAAAACTGATAATGACTGAAAACACCAGAATTCTGTTCAAATCCCGCCCTTTGGGTTGGGTAAATGCTACCCATTTCGAATTGGTGAAAGAGCCAGTTTCAGAACCTGGTCCTGGCGAAGTGCTGGTGCGCAATATATTTTTGTCCCTTGATCCGTATATGCGCGGCCGCATGCGAGATGAAAAACGCTACACCGTGGGATTTGAACTCGGAAAGGTGTTGGATGGCGGTGGCGTAGGGGAGGTTATGCGTTCGAACAATGCATCCTTTGTTACGGGTGACCTGGTGACTGGTCGTCTCGGCTGGGAAAATTACACCGTCGCCGGGCATGCCCTGCTGACCAAGGTTGATAGCAATGTGGGCTCACTCTCCCATTATTTGGGTGTTTTGGGCATGCCATCGATGACCGCGTGGGTGGGCATGCGCAATATCGGCCAGCCAGCCGAAGGTGAAACCGTCTTTGTCTCCGCTGCTTCTGGGGCGGTCGGCCAAATCGCCGGGCAGATCGCCAAATTAAATGGCTGTTATGTGGCGGGTAGCGTCGGCTCGGACGAAAAAGTGGCCTATGTCATTGATGAACTGGGCTTCGATGCGGCATTCAACTACAAGACCGTTTCGTCGCTGGATGAATCGCTCAATGGAGTCTGCCCTAGTGGGATCGATGTGTATTTCGAAAATGTAGGCGGCAGCATGTTGGAAGCGGTGTTATTGCAACTTAATCCTTATGCCCGCATCGTCGCCTGCGGCATGATCAGCCAATACAATCTGGAGGAGCCTCAAGGCATCAAATATCTCTCAACCATTGTTGGTAATAAGATTAAAATACAGGGTTTTATTGTCTCGGACCATATGGACTTGCAGCCCGAGTTTTTCGCAGAAATGTCGCAATGGATGGCGAATGGCAAGATCAAATACCGGGAAGATATCATCCGAGGAGTGGAAAACGCTCCCGCGGCATTTATCGGAATGCTGAAGGGCAAGAACTTCGGCAAACAGGTGATCCAAATCGCCGACCCCTAAGGTAGCAATGGTTCGCATTTCCCGGCGTGGAATCAATGGGTCGGCGTCGACGGCTGGGGCAGCGCACGCAATGTTCTAGTCGTCGGAGATATCATCTCAAATTATGGAACACATGCCGGGCAGTTAGTTCCCCCGCAGCAGGAATTCCCGCCCCATCTTGACCTTGGGTTTGCCGTTGTAGTCGATGATGTCGGCAGTGGCGTATGTTTCCCGCCAGTCGTCTGGCAGGTAGGAACCCGTCCCGACCACATCAATCGGCGCATTGACGCTGCCCATGACCTGGCATTTGAAGAAATTGAAGCCAGAGGAGGCGACGATTCTGGTATTTGGGAAACCTGCTTCGTCCAACGCATCCCGCAAATAAAAGATGGCGGCGGCCGATACACCGGTACCAACCAACCAACGCAGTTCTTCTTCGCTGCGGTATTGCCGCACCGCACGGGGGACGTGACGTTCCAAGACGGCGTAGGCTGACTGCGTATCGAGTCCTTCGACGAAACGTCCGCCATGGGTATCTAGGCGTACTGCAATCTTTCCTTCTTCGGCCATTTCAGGAAACCTTTCGCAGACAGCCAGAGAGTCGCTGACCTCGCGCCCAAAATAATCCACCAGGACCGTAAGGGGCTCTCCGGGAAAGGCTTCAGCGCACATTTCTGCTGCCCGTAATGTGCTGCCTGCATAACCAATGAGCGCATGAGGCATGGTACCAAAGCCCTTTTCATTGCCAAAGAAATGTGCCGTGGCGTCGGTGGCGTTGCCAATAAATCCCACGGCGTCTCGTTCCTGGCGGGCGGCTTCGCTACCTACGGATGCCGCATATGCCATCAATTCCGCCATCTCGAGACCGGCGCAATGGCGTGCGTCCATGGCCAAAAACTGGGTGTCGGGCAAGGCGGAGCACATAAGGTAGGCGTTATAGGCGGCGACGCAACAGGCCCCTAGCTTTTGCAAATATAAGGTTTCCAAGTCGACCAACTGCAAAAAGGAACCGCTAAGATAAAGCAAAGGTTCACCGGCGCCGGCCCAGGCGCCTTCCTCAAAACAGGTTTCGATCTTGAATTTGGTGTTGCGTTCCTTGGCAATATGGTTAAGCCATTTGATCATTAGGCGAGGGGCGAAACTGACTGGGCGGCGCATGAAGATGGCGTAAGTGACCTGCGTGTCGCCATTGCGCTGAACGATCTCGCGTGTCTTGTTGAAATATTGATCAGTCCAGCACTTAATCTCGCTTTCCCGACCCCCACACTCCGCCATCAGCTGTCTCCCCAGGCCCATGTCGTCATTGTGCTGCTTCCACCGATGTCGTCGGTTGCCGGTCTGACCGCTGCTGCTTTAACATCTCGGCGATCAGAAAGGCTAATTCTAGACTCTGACTGGCATTCAGGCGCGGGTCACAATGAGTATGATAGCGGGATGCCAATTGATCCTCATCAATCAATTGGGCACCGCCCAGGCATTCTGTGACGTCCTGGCCGGTCATTTCTACGTGCACACCGCCAGCATGGGTACCTTCCGCTTGATGCACATCGAAGAAATGCCGTACTTCGGTCAAAATACGATCGAACGGTCGGGTCTTGTATCCCGTGGAGGATTTTATGGTGTTTCCATGCATGGGATCACAGGACCAGACGACTTCGCGCCCTTCTTGTTCCGCGGCGCGGATCAGGAGGGGTAGTTTTTCAATAACCTGATCATCGCCCATGCGGCAGATCACGGTCAGCCGTCCCGGATCGTTGTCTGGGTTTAGAGTGTCAGTCAGGCGCAAAAAATCGTCGATACCCAGGCTGGGTCCGGCTTTCAGGCCGAGGGGGTTATTGATGCCCCTGCAATACTCCACGTGGGCGCCGTCAGCCTGCCTAGTGCGATCACCGATCCAGACCATATGGGCCGATGTGTCGTACCACCCACCAATGCGGGTGATGGTGTCTTCGCGAGTCAGGGATTCTTCGTAGTTCAGCAGCAGCGCCTCGTGCGATGTATAGAAGTCAGTCTGGCGCATTTCGGGCACATTGTTGCCTGTTATGCCACACGCCTCCATGAATTCCAGAGCCTCTGTAATGCGGTTGGATAGTTCGGCGTATTTTGCTGCCGCCTCTGTGCCCTCGACGAAATCCAAATTCCACCGGTGAATTTTGTACAGATCCGCATAGCCACCCTGAGCGAATGCACGTAACAGGTTTAAGGTGGCAGCGGCCTGAGAATAGGCGGTTAGTAATCGCTGGGGGTCAGGCTCTCTTGATACCAGGTCTTCTCCAATTCCGTTGACAATATCACCCCGGTAAATAGGCAGTTCGACGCCATTCACGACTTCAGTGGGGTTAGAACGCGGTTTGGCAAATTGCCCTGCCATGCGACCTACCTTGATCACCGGTAAAGCGCCGCCAAAGGTCAAGACCACCGCCATCTGCATCATCACGCGGAAAGTATCGCGAATATTGTCGGGGTGGAATTCGGCGAAACTTTCTGCACAATCTCCGCCCTGCAATAAAAAACCATTGCCCGCCGCCACCTGTGCTAGACGACGGCGTAAGGCGTTGACCTCACCGGCAAAAACAAGTGGTGGGAAGTTGCTCAACTTCTCCAACACGCGGTTCAACTCGGCTTTGTCAGAATATTCTGGCATCTGTAGGGCCGTACGTCGCTGCCAGTCGTTGGGGTTCCATTGCGTCGTCATGGCTTCATTCTCGAAAATGATAAGGCGCCCTATATACGGTAAGCTATTGGGATTTCCAAGCTTTCCGGGTGGTTCGACGATTTGATGTTTTGAGTAGATTTCTTTGTGGAGCAAAAATTAGACACCGCAATCAAGCACGGTGTTTACCTTTCGGTTGAACTTCGATGTAACGGTATTCATACGTTTATTTACACCGGTATTATCGACGGTGACTTTGTCAATATGTTTGGCGGCATATTGGAAGGAACGTACCTGACCAGCCGGACAACTCTGAATACGGTCGCGCAGGGGTTGCATGACTGGTTGACCTGACCTTACATCATCGGTACGGGTCATTGCCAGGACCGGTAAAGGGTATTTCTTCGCTACATTGTAAAATAGAGCCAGTGTTGTTCGAATGACCGCTGACGATGTACATGACAAAAGCTGGCGCAGCCTGTGGCTGTCGTCCGGCGCGATGTCGGCCGCACTGCTAGGCGATGCGCTTATCTATGTTGTGTTGCCGGTGAACGCAAGTGCCTTCGGCATCAGTCTGGCCTGGGTGGGTGTGTTGTTGGCGGCCAATCGGATTGTCCGTACCTTTTCGTACGGCATGATCGCGGCATTGGGTGAGAGGATTGGTTTCAAGAGCTTATGTATTTTTGCCTCCCTGACAGCATTGGCATCGACCGCGATGTATGGACTGTTACAGGGCTGGGCTCCCTTATTGATGGCGCGCGTCTTATGGGGACTATCCTACGGTTCGCTAATACTTGCTACATTAGGCTACGCCGCTGCCGACCGCACCCGAACTGGCACCCGGGTCGGCGTGAGCCGAGCAGTGGAACAGGTTGGCCCCTTGGTGGCATTGACTGGTGGCGCCTGGCTTGCGGGTGTGGTCGGCCCACGTGATGTTTTTTTCTATCTGGCATTGGTCTCCAGTATTGCCGTATTTCTGGCCCTTTTTCTGCCCGGAAAGCCGACTCCATCCAAGGCGTTGTCTCCTGATCGCCCTGGCATTATTCCGATGCCAAGCCGCCTAGATTTGTTGATATTTTGGATGGGATTCGGTGTTGACGGAGTTTTTACCATGACGTTGGCTATAATGTTTTCCGGTGAAATGTCGATCCAGGTCGCGATGATCTGGGCGGGTTTGGTGATGTCGGGCCGTCGTGTACTAGAAATGATTGTCGCGCCTTTTTCGGGCCACATTGCTGACCGTTTCGGCGTTCAACGACCCTTAGTTGTGGCTTCATTGCTCCTTGCACTTGGGTTGATACTGGTGGGATTTGGTTTTCTGCAACTGGGCGCTATAGCTATCGTGTTGGGTCGGGGCGCGCTGGGGACTCTAATTCCTTCTGCGGTAGCGCTGTTCGCAGTGAAAGCGGTTTTGCGGCCTTTGGCCCGAAATTTGACCTGGCGGGACATTGGTGCGGCGGCGGGCCCTCTGACAACCGGATTTGCTTTGTCTTTTGTTAAGCCCGAAATCCTACACCTGATACTTGGAACCGTGTTTTTAGTGACACTGCTGTGGCTGATAATCTCACCGGAGTGGCGAGAATCCGGGAAGGGCCAAGTGATGAACCGCGGGTAATGGTCGGCTAAGGTAAACTCATCCATCTCTTTATCTATTCCGGCTAGTTGAAGCACTTCTAACGAGTCGGATTTGATATTCAAAAGGGCGTTGTAACCATAGAAAAATACAAGTTATATATCCAGATATTCGCAAAAAACCTTCCGGGTTTGTTAGATTACTTGCGGCCGTTTTGATGAACGTGAAATTTAGTTGTCAGTCGATCTAGATCAACTTTTTGCCCGCTTGTTTCCCTATTCTGCAGCCTGAGATTTGGGCGGCTGTATCCACTTCGTGCGCATAGTGACTAACTCTTCCGCTGCGGAGGGGTGGATGCCCACGGTGGCGTCGAATTGTGCCTTGGTTGCATTGCAACGAAGGGCAATGCCGATACCTTGCACCATTTCGGCCGCGTCAGGGCCCACAACATGACAGCCCACCACCCTGTCCGTTTTTGCATCTACAATCAGCTTCATCATTGTTTTTTCTTCAGATGGCGTCAGAGTGTGCTTCATAGGTGTGAATGTGGATCTATAGATATCAATATTATCAATCTGCTCTCGCGCCTGTCCTTCGGTTAGGCCCACATTGCCAACGCTAGGCTGGCTAAACACAGCCGAAGGCACGTCAGCATGATTGGGTTTGCGGGGTATGTTGCCGAAAACCGTATCGGCATAGGCATGCCCTTCCATCAACGCCACGGGCGTAAGCGCAATACGGTCAGTTAGGTCACCTACAGCATGTATGTTGGGCAAATTGGTTTGGGACCATTCATCTACTTTAACGGCTCCGTCGCTGGTTAAGTCGACGCCGACCAATTCCAATCCCAGATCGGCGCTGTTTGGGTGGCGGCCTGTTGCGTACATGATCAAGTCCGTGTCCATGGTTTCACCCGTGGTAAGACCCAGGCGATAGCCGTCATCGGTTTTCTCTATGGCAGTGACGTTAGTTTCAGTACGCAGGTCTATTCCTTTCTTACGGATTTCCGCGGCGAGATGGTTGCGTACATCCCAGTCAAAGCCCCGAAGAATCTGATCGCTGCGATAAAGTTGGGTCACCTTCCGTCCTAATCCGTTAAAGATGCCTGCGAACTCGACCGCGATATAGCCACCACCGACGATGGTGATGTGTTCCGGCAGGTAATCTAGATGAAATGCTTCGTTGGAACTAATGGCATGATTTATACCGGGGATGTTCGGGAAAGTAGGTGTGCCACCAGTGGCTAACAGAATACGCTCTGTCGTTACCGCCTGATCACCAATTTCCACCGTATGGGCATCCCTCAGACGGGCACGGCCGTCGTAGCGGCGTACGCCGCCTGTATCCAGCAAGTTGATATAAATACCGTTCAGGCGATCAATTTCCTTGTCCTTGTTTGCCACTAGAGTTGGCCAGTCGAAGCTAACGTCGCCCACTTTCCAGCCGAACGAGGCGGCGTCCTCGAAATCCTCGGAAAAGTGGGATGCGTAGACGAAAAGTTTCTTCGGCACGCAGCCTCGAATTACGCAGGTTCCGCCATAGCGGTATTCTTCTGCTATGGCCACGGTTGCTCCATGGCTTGCCGCGACACGAGAGGCCCGCACGCCGCCTGATCCGGCACCAATCACAAAAAGGTCAAATTCGTAGGCCATCGTCGCTTCCGATCAATTTTCTAACATCCCGTGGCTCAATCAAGCCTGTCTTCGGCGTAAAGTGGGGCGTCGCCTGCAAGAACAGTGCCCTTTTCCCAAAACGGATACTGTAGAATCAAGGTTTCCAATCCGCTTTGGCCGGAACTAAATTCTAGGCTGTCTTCAGGTGGTTCAATGAAGACGCAGGACCATTTGTCATAGTTAATTCCGTTATGGACCAGCGAGCCATTCATGACCACATAATACTGTCCCCCGCCGGTTGCGGGTTTAGGGCCTTTAAAGTCCGTGCTTGGACCAATTCGAACGTTCCAGGCAGCAAGACCTTCGTCCTCTAACGGAAAAATTACTTCTTGCTGAATCCCGTCTATTTTGTCCAACTTACTATCGTCAGGTAGCACATCTATATCGGCGGTTAGGTTGCGGCGTTTGTTGGGTTTCTGAAATTTCCGACCCTCAGGAAAGAAAAATGCTCCTGGTTCTGATTGCGCTCGCAGGGTGAAATAAAAAATGCCATCGTCGCCGGCGTTGATGGGGCCGTAGCCGGTATAGGCGTTGGCATAATGAATACAAACCGGAGCCACCCGATGTTTGCCGAGCATGCCACTGCCATGCACCACGACCTGAAACTGGTCGATTCCATGAAAATGAGGTGGGATCACCGAATTGGGAGATTGTTCCACCAGTAGCGCTTGGGGTGTATCACGATGGCTAATATCTGTGCCCAGAAAATTGGTGCGAGCATATTTATAGCCATTGAATAGTTTACCTACAAAGCGGTCTGGGCTGACGTCGGTGAAAGATTTTGCGAATATCATGGCGTTTTCTTTCAGTTCGATTACGTCGAAGTGATGCCCGTTGTGAGGTGGGTTTCCGAGGTTAGTTGATCCAGACAACTAGGCGGAGCGTGTGTCACAAATTTTACAAAATTCGCAGGCACAAGTTAGAGTGCGCATAAACTGCCAAGTACAGCGACGTTCTTTAAAACGTCACTACGCTGCGGATAGATTTGCCTTCGTGCATCAAATCAAACCCATCATTAATTTTTTCAATGGGCATAGTGTGAGTGATCAAATCGTCAATGTTGATTTTACCCTCCATGTACCAATCCACAATGGCCGGCACTTGGGTACGGCTTTTCGCACCGCCAAAGGCCGTGCCGCGCCAAACGCGGCCGGTGACTAGTTGAAATGGTCGGGTGTTGATCTCTTGCCCCGCGCCGGCTACTCCAATAATGATACTTTCGCCCCAGCCCTTGTGACAGCATTCTAGGGCCTGGCGCATAACATCTACATTACCTATGCATTCAAACGAATAATCAGCCCCACCCTTGGTTATTTCAACCAAATGCGCCACGAGATCGCCGCCCACTTCCGACGGGTTAACGAAATGCGTCATACCAAACTTTTCCGCTAGCCCACGCTTACTGGAATTTATGTCGACACCAATTATCATGTTGGCACCTACCATGCGGGCGCCCTGTATCACATTCAGGCCAATACCACCCAGGCCAAAAACCACTACATTGGCACCGGCCTCAACTTTTGCCGTATTGATCACCGCGCCGATGCCTGTGGTCACGCCGCAGCCGATATAACAGACTTTGTCAAACGGTGCGTCCTCGCGGATTTTCGCTAAGGCGATCTCTGGCACCACCGTATATTGCGCGAAAGTGGAGGTGCCCATGTAGTGGTAGACCCGCTCGCCGTTTAAGGCAATGCGTGATGTACCGTCGGGCATAAGGCCCTGACCCTGGGTTTCCCGGATTGCTCCGCATAGGTTGGTTTTGCCAGAAAGACAAAATTCACATTGGCGGCATTCCGGCGTGTAAAGGGGAATGATGTGATCGCCTGGCTTTAGCGAGGTAACGCCTTCTCCGACTTCGACTACCACGCCGGCGCCTTCATGACCTAAAATTGCGGGAAAAATACCCTCGGGATCGTCGCCGGACAAAGTGAAGGCGTCTGTGTGGCAAATGCCGCTAGCCTTGATCTCTACTAGGCATTCACCTGGATGGGGGCCTTCCAATTGTACCGTTTCGATTGTGAGCGGCGCCCCTGCTTTATGTGCCACGGCTGCTCGTACATCCATTTGCCTGTTCTCCCTTGGAGCTAATTTTTGTTTTGCCCATTCTAAACATGTAATCATCCTCCGGTCGACGGGTGAACGTATGGTCTTGGCAAAATTTCAAGGATATCTCTGCCTTCTGTAAATGTAGGAAGGCTGGAGAAATGGGGGTACTGGCCTTCCCTACGACATGCCGATGTTGATCGCCATATCGCCGAAGATCGTCTGTAATTGGCGAAATGGCGGTACCTATCCGAGCAAGGGTCAAAAAATTTAGCTGTATTTGGCGGATGAGGCATAGGAATTGTCAGTTTTATTGCTTTTTTTGGTCATGTATAATTGTTTAGAACTCAAAGGAACGCTATGACGCAAACGGTTATTGAGACCTTCCCATTTCCACAAGCTTGGCGCGGTTCCGACTTCAAGGATGTGGATGATATTTCGATATTTCTAGGCCATGCGCAGATCACCGCGCTGGAAGAGCGGCTGGCAGACGTGAACCGTCGCGGTCTCTCACCCACGGACATCACAGCGGCGGATTTTCAACATCCCGATTTAGATGACGATCTGTCGAGTACTCTTAATGAATTGTTATTTGGACGCGGCATTGTAGTGATGCGTGGACTCCCGGCGGATCGATATGATGCTGACGATATGGCCAAAATGTACTGGGGCATCGGTACTCACTTCGGCGTTGCGTTATCGCAAAGTGCCTTAGGTGACAGGCTGGGACATGTTCGGGACCTGACCAAACCAGGCGAGGAGGAAGAGGCGCGCGGTTACACGTCAGCTCGAGAATTGCGTCTGCACACTGATTTAGCCCAGATTGCCGGATTGTTCTGTTATCGACCAGCCGTTTCGGGTGGTACCTCTATCGTTAGTTCGGCGTTCGCTATACACAACCAGATCGCGGCTGACCACCCGCAATACATGTCAATTTATTATAAGGGATTTCCCTATCATCGCCGGGACGAACAGGCTCTTGATGCCGAACCGGTGACGCCACATGCCGTTCCAATTTTCTCGACCTTTAAAGGAAACACCTCGGTCTTCTATGTCCGGGAAATCTTGCAAAACGCTGCCGACGAATGTGGCGTACCCTTGACGGATAAGGAAGTGGCCGCACTGGATTGTTTTGACAATTGTGCCCGTGCCAACGCCTTTAAGTTTCGTCTTGAACAGGGCGATGCGCTGTTCATGAATAACCGAACGACACTGCACGCGCGTACCAAATTTAAAAATGGGACAGACGAGGCTAGGAAACGACACCTCATGAGATTATGGTTGGATGCGCCGGGTATGAGACCAGATGTGCCTGAAATTCAATTATACGAAAATGACAACGGACGCAGCGGCATAGATCCCCAAAAAGGGCGGGTTCGTGCCGCCGCCCATTACCGAAAGATGCCAAACGGCTTCGCTTAGTGCCATCCGTTTGGCAACCATCCGAGGCAAGTGCCCGACAAGCCTAAACAATTGCCGTAGTCAACGCCGTTGCCGTTGATTCAATGCCAAAGTATGCTTGGGGTTACTGGTTGGGGAGGTGTGTGTGGCTGAGGCGCAGCGCCGGTTAACAACAATTGTAGTCGCGGACGTTGCTGGCTTTTCACGCCTTATTGGGATTGATGAAGAAGGTACCCTAGCAGCTCAACGCAGGTATCGTGCCGAACTGATTGAGCCGCTTCTCATCGAATATCATGGGCGAATCGCCAACACAGCAGGTGATAGCTTTTTATTTGAGTTTTCAAGCGCGGTAGAAGCTGTGCGGTATTCGATCGCCGTGCAGGAGCGTATGGCCGAGA
>CAZDQC010000082.1:0-15550 GCA_964507245.1 uncultured Rhodospirillaceae bacterium | reverse complement strand
GCAAACTAATTAGTTGCGTGTCGAGAACGGCGTTACTGGCGTCCGCCTTTAGAACGGCGTGTTTTAGGATTATGACCACCCATTCTTATAGGCTCTGCTTGAATCGTAGGATCCGGCTCATACCCTGGAAGTGTGACCTTTGGAATCTTGTACTTTAATAATTTTTCAATATCACTAAGCAGTTTTAACTCATCGACACACACCAAAGATATCGCTAAGCCTTCGTGACTTGCTCGTCCTGTTCGACCAATACGGTGCACATAGTCTTCGGCGTGGATGGGCACGTCATAAAGAAAGACGTGGCTTAGACCTTGGATATCTAAGCCGCGTGCTGCGACGTCACTACATACCAAAAATTTTACTTCGTTGTTCTTGAATTTTTCTAAGGTTTGCATTCGGTAGCTTTGCTGCATGTCGCCGTGCAACGCCAATGCATTGAAGCCTCGATTTTTCAGAGATTTAGCGACCGCATCCACATCCCGTTTCCGATTACAGAAAATCAGGGCATTCTTGACTGGTTGGGAATGAAGGAGGGATCGCAGCATTTGCTCTTTGTCGTGGGGCTTGACCGTGGTTACTGTCTGATCCACGGTTTCTGCCGGCGACGCAGGCGGGGCGACAGAAATTTCGTTGGGGTCGTTCAGAAATAGGTCTGCTAATCGCCGAATTTCGGGAGGCATGGTAGCTGAGAAGAACAGGGTCTGGCGTTTTGGGTTGCAAAGTTGAACGATACGTTCCACGTCTGGGATGAAACCCATGTCCAGCATGCGGTCAGATTCATCGATTACCAGGATTTCGACGCCGCGCAGCAATAGGCCGCCCCGTTCGAAATGATCAAGCAGCCGACCTGGGGTGGCAATCAGAACATCTGCGCCCCGATCAATGATACGACCCTGATCTACAAAGGAGACGCCGCCGATCAGCAGTGCCCTGCTCAACTTGTGGTATTTGCCGTAGATCTCAAAATTATCCGACACCTGAGCGGCCAGTTCCCGGGTTGGCTCAAGAATTAAGGACCTCGGCATACGAGCTCGAGTTCGTCCCTGGCTGAGTATATCGATCATGGGAAGGGTGAAACTCGCAGTCTTTCCCGTGCCTGTCTGGGCACAGCCGAGGACATCGCCACCTTGGAGCACATAAGGGATTGCGCGCTTTTGAATGGGCGTTGGTTCACTGTAGCCGGCATCGTCGACGGCTTGCAGGATGGTGGAACTCAGGCCAAGTTCTTCGAAGGGCATATAAATCCGTAGCTACAAAATTCCGTGGCGCGGCGGCATTGATGCGAAAAGACCAGTGCGCTGGCTTGAATAGGATAATTCAAGGATTATTGGAAAGCGACATAAATGCTACCCGCAAGACTGTCAATGGACCATTGTGTGGCTGACCCATGATCTGTCTTTTACTTGCGGGGTTCCTTTTTTGACACAAAAATTCCGAACTAAATTCGGCTATAGTGAATTGCGAGTTAACCCCGAATGCCCCATCATGCCACGCTAAATTGTAAACCCTGTATAGAGGAATAAGCCCATGAGAATTGTAGTCAACGGTCAGCAGGCCTTTGGCAAGAATGTCCTGGATGCTTTGGTGGAACGGAGTGATGAGGTTGTTGCCGTCTTTTGTGAACCGGATGTCGATGCCGAACGGCTCGACCCCATTAAGACGGCAGCCTTACAATATGGCTTTCCGGTTTATCAACCTGCATCGTTCAAAAAACCAGATGTTTGGGCCCAATTTGAGGCGTTGAAACCCGACTTATGTATCATGGCCTATGTCACCAAGATCGTTCCGGAAGAATTTCTGAACATTCCAAGTCACGGTACAATACAATATCATCCGTCTCTTTTGCCTAAGCATCGTGGGCCCAGTTCTATCAATTGGCCAATCATTCAGGGATCGAGCAAAACCGGGCTCAGTATTTTTTGGCCTGACAATGGTTTGGATACGGGGCCGCTACTTATTCAAAAAGAAATCGATATCACCCCGAACGATACTCTTGGTAGTGTCTATTTTGACAAACTTTTTCCGCTAGGTATTGAGGCCATTCTGGAAGCCATTGATTTGGTGATTGCGGGCAAAGCGCCCAAAATTATTCAAAACGAAGCAGAGGCGACCTACGAGAGTTGGTGCACCGATGACGATGTAGCAATTAATTGGAGCCAGCCGACGTCGACGGTACACAATCTGATCCGTGGCGCGGATCCTCAACCAGGTGCCTGGACCATGCATAATGGCAAGCGGTTGCGGATTTATACTTGTGTACGTCTGGAAAGCTTGGCCGGTAATCCCGGCGAAGTCATTTCTGCAGATGAAGAAGGTTTTGTTGTTGCCACAGGCGACGGTGGCATCCTGGTTAAACGGGTCAGGGGCGAAGGCGGCAAGATGGCGGCCAACGACTATGCGGCGGCAAATGGCCTGGCGGAGGGCACGCGCCTGGGTCAAGCGTGAAGCATCCGGTTTTCAATTCGTGTAACTGTCATGGACACGGGTCGAATGCCATTGGTTTTGGCGTTCAGGTTAGCTGCTCGCCTGAATTTTAACAATTACCCGTTTAGGGATTCCGGCAGCTCCCCCTGTTTGAGTTCTCAACCGGCAACAAGATACTCAACAACTATGCCATAGCATGGTGAAAGTCATGGTCGTCGGCCCCCAAGGGCAGCTGCATTTCCATGTATGCCTCGCTCACTACTTGGCTGTCATAGCAAAAAATCGATCTGCAATCTGAGGGGACTGCCGAATCTCGGATTCGAAAGAGGGACTTGGCTGGACGGGGGCACGCATGCGCATGCGGCGTGGCCGTTGGAGTACTGAACAGGATTATATATCAAGAACAGATGGCGGTCATCTCGTGCCGTGGGGGGGCTTCGCAAAAATGGTGTGGCGGAATAGTCTCCCGGCAGTTCAATATTCGTTACTAGAATGTTATCTGTGCTTGAGCGAAATGGATTGGCAATTACGATGGCCGGAAACGTTCCTTTCGAAGCCACGTATTTTACTAGGCCGGCCCCTTAAAACGGATAGTGGCCATCACGAGTAATGGTCGCGCTCTGGCTTTCGTTGACCATCAATATGGGCGAGAAACACGTCACTGCAACCAATAATCTAAACAGCAGGCCACACGGCGAGAGAATTTTGCACATGACAAAATTCCTGTCGGACGGATTTCTATACTTTGAAATACAGGAGCGAATTTCTTAGATATCTAAATCTGTGACGAAACGTGCGTTGTCCTGAATATATCGATATCGCGTGTCGGCCTTGCGCCCCATCAGCTGTTCTACTATCCGACTGGTTTCATCTGTGTCATCTTCGGGCATGACGACCCGCAATAACGTGCGGTTCTGGGGGTCCATGGTGGTCTCTTTCAATTGCCCGGAAGGCATCTCGCCCAATCCTTTGAAGCGCGAAATCTCTACCTTGCTGCCATTCTGAAATTCGCCTTTGAGTAGTTCCTCGCGGTGTGCCTCATCTCGCGCATAAAGTGTCTTGCCGCCTTGGTTGATGCGATAGAGGGGTGGCAAAGCTAAAAAAAGGTGCCCTTGCCGGATTAAATCGGGCAATTCTTGAAAGAAAAAGGTGATCAATAGAGAGGCAATATGAGAGCCGTCCACATCCGCGTCCGTCATGATTATAATTTTTTCGTATCGCAAGTCTTCCTCTCGATACCGTAGACGGGTGGCACAACCCAATGCGCGTAACAAATCGGTTAATTCCTGGTTGGCATTTAATTTCTCAACGGTGGCGGAAGCGACATTAAGAATCTTGCCGCGTAGAGGTAGGATGGCCTGATTTATTCGGTTGCGAGCTTGTTTGGCCGAACCACCGGCGCTATCGCCCTCCACTATAAATAGCTCGCTGCCTTGTGCGGTACTTTGTGAACAATCTGATAATTTGCCTGGAAGTTGCACCCGGCGAGATGCGCTCTTTCTTTTGATATCCCGCTCGTCACGGCGGCGGCGGCGTTCATCCGCGCGCTCAATACCCCATGCCAATAAACGGTTAGCGTTCTCCGGATCGCCGGACAGCCAATGATCAAAATGATCCCGGACAATGGCCTCTACCCAGCGGGCCGCTTTTGGATGTGAAAGTTTTTCTTTTGTTTGACCACTAAATTGCGGTTGTCGGATATAAACGGAGAGCATGGCTGCGGCGGGCCCTAGAATATCATCGGCGGTTAACTGGCTAGCTTTACGCACGTTGGCCATCTCACCATAAGCCTTCAATCCCTTGGTCAGGGCGGCGCGGAAGCCAACTTCATGGGCACCACCCTGGGTTGTAGGTACGCTGTTGCAGTAGGAATTAACAAAGCCCTCACTCTCCAGTGGCCAGTGCATCGCCCATTCCACCTCGCCCTCATCCTCGGTCAGTTCTGCACGGCCAGCAAATGGTCGTGGCGTGACAGTAGGGCCGTCCTGAAGAGATTCGCCAAGGAAATCGGCCAGCCCATTGGGGAAGTGCAAAACGGCCTCGGCAGGCGTTTGATCCTTGCCGCTAATCAGGTCGGGTGCGCATGTCCAGCGAATTTGCACGCCACGAAAGAGGTACGCCTTGGAGCGGGCCATGCGATAGACACGGGCAGGCACAAAGGCTGCGCCGGCGCCGAATATCTCTGGATCCGGTCGGCAGGCGATTAAGGTGCCTCGCCGATTGGCGGTTTTGCCCATATCCTTCAATTTCGCCTTGGCTTTGCCTCGGTTGTATTCTTGGCGCCACAATTTGCGGTCGCGCGCCACTTCAACCAATAGGTACTCAGACAAGGCGTTGACTACAGAGATCCCAACACCATGCAGGCCGCCAGCGGTCTGATAGGCATCGTCGGAAAATTTGCCCCCTGAATGAAGTGTGGTCAAAATCACTTCCAAGGCAGATTTCGATTTAAATTTAGGGTGCGGGTCCGTCGGAATTCCCCGGCCGTTGTCCGAGATGGTCAATGTGCCGTCAGTTGCCAGATCTACGGTGATCTTGTCGGCGTACCCGGTCACCGCTTCGTCCATGGCGTTGTCAAGAATTTCGGCTGCCAAATGATGGCGGCCCCGTTCGTCCGTGCCGCCAATGTACATACCCGGCCGCCTACGCACTGGTTCCAGCCCTTCGAGAACCTCGATATCTTTCGCGGAATAATTGGCTGCTTTGTTGCTACGACTGCTGCCTTTCAGACGCGATTTGCCTGAATGTGTGAACAAATCGTTCATGTCGCTTGATCTATGCTCTCTGTAATTGGGCCGAAACGAATCAACATATAGGATATATAGTCATGCGTTTTTGGCAAAACGAAGCGTAGTCTCCAACCACAGAATATGAAAAACCCAGCGATAGGATCCGACTGCCGGGGCAGAGGCGAGGCCATTTGCCGCAACGTCGTTCGTATGCCGGGTTCATTAAAATAGAATTTATTCACGTTTTGTTCTCTAGTCAATGGCAAAATTACGGAAATTGGCTACATTGTAGGCAGTACATCGTGGAATTACGTTTTAGGATTAACTCGATGATAGATAGTCCAAAGCTGCCTGCACTCCGCCCTTTTTATGCGGTATACCGGCAGCAGACAGACCCATCTCCACACCCGAAAGGGTACCCGCCAGCATCAGTTCGTTAAAGTCGCCCAAATGGCCGATACGAAATACCTTGCCGGCCAGGCGTCCAAGCCCATTACCCAGAGACATGTTGAATTGCTCTAGAACTATGGCACGGAAGGCATCGGCATTGTGGCCATCAGGCAGCATCACTGCTGTCAGACTGTTCGAAGCTTCAGAATGCACTTGGGCTACCGTTTCAAGGCCCCATGTTGCAACGGCCCTTCGGGTGGCCTCAGCCATGCGTGCATGGCGCTGGAAAACATTTTCCAGGCCCTCCTCCTGCAGTATCGCAATTGCCTCATCCAGGCCGTAGAGTAGATTGGTGGCCGGTGTGTAGGGAAAGGTACCATTCTTGTTCGCTGTCAACATAGCGGTCCAATCCCAATAAGACCGGTTCATTTTGGCTGTTTTGTGTATTTGCAGGGCCTTGTTGCTAATGGCATTGAAGCTAAGGCCCGGTGGCAGCATCAAGCCCTTTTGCGATCCGCCGATGGTGACATCTACTCCCCATTCGTCGTGTTTATAGTCAATTGACCCAAGAGACGAAATCGTGTCCACCATCAGTAGCGCGGGGTGCTGCGTTTCATCCATCACATTGCGCACGGCAGCGATATCTGATGTTACCCCGGTTGAAGTCTCGTTATGCACGCAGCACACAGCTTTGATCAGGCAATCAGTATCCTCGGCAAGGGCGGCAGCTATGTCTGTAGCGCGCACTCCATGGCGCCAGTCGCCAGGCAAAAATTGAACATCCAGCCCCAATTTGTTAGCCAGACTGCGCCACAGGGTTGAGAATTGACCCGTTTCGGCCATCAGAACCCGATCGCCAGGGTTCAAGGTATTGACCAGCGCGGCCTCCCAAGCACCTGTCCCGGATGCGGTGTAAATCAACACCGGATCAGAGGTTTGAAAAATCGGTTTGATGCCAGACAATATACGCATGGCCAGACGCGCGAAAGCGGGGCCGCGATGGTCAATTGTGGCTCCATCTATAGCACGCAGGATGCGGTCGGGTACATTGGTGGGGCCGGGTATCTGCAGGAAGTGCCGGCCCGATTGATATGGGTGATTTGTGACCATGTATTGAGACACCTTCGATACGATCTACGCCGACAACTGGGTCATTTTGACCTATCAGTGTTTGCGGTGCAGTATACAGCGAACCTGGTACATGTCAGTTGCGGAAGAACTTCATCGAGGCCGTAAATGAGTAAAGTATCTCTTTCGCGGCTGCTGTCCTTTTGGTCAGACCGCGACCCGGACAAGCCTGCTCTGACCCATGAAGGTGTGACTCTGACCCGTGAGGAATTGGACGCACGGACAAATCGTTTGGCCCGTGCTTATCAAGAAATTGGGGTAAAGACCGACGATTTTGTCACAATTGCTTTGCCAAATAGCATTGAATTCATTGAGGCCGTTTTTGCTGCCTGGAAATTGGGTGCGACCCCACAGCCCGTGTCATATCGTCTGCCCGATCATGAGCGCCGGCAGATTGTTGCATTGGGCAATCCTAGCCTCGTTGTCGGGTCCAAGCCGGCGGCTCATCCTGGGACTATCTGCATTGAGGCGGGTTTTGAACCTGATCCCGGTCTGTCGGATTCTCCCTTGCCTGAAGTGACGGCGCTTTATTGGAAGGCGATGACATCGGGCGGATCCACGGGCCGGCCAAAATTGATTGTATCAAAAGATCCGGCATCTGCGGATCCCTTGGAGGAGCGATTTGGAGCCAAGTTGGAGCAGGTGGCCCTGGTTCCGGGACCCCTTTATCACAATGGGCCGTTTGGTTTGGGCATGCTTAGCATGCAGATGGGACATCACTTGGTGATTACTTCGAGATTTGATGCGGCTCAAACTTTGGAATTGATCGATCGGTACCGGGTCAATTTCCTGTATTTGGTTCCTACTATGATGCAGCGCATGTGGCGTTTGCCAGCTGCACAACGGGATGAGGTTGACGTCAGTTCCCTGCAGGTGGTTTGGCATATGGCGGCACCCTGTCCAGCCTGGTTGAAAGAGGAATTCATTAACTGGTTTGGTGGTGATGTCCTTATGGAGCTTTACGGTGGAACCGAGGCACAAGGGTTTACAACATTGTCCGGCAACGAATGGTTGGATCACCGCGGCTCCGTAGGCAAGCCCCAAGAAGGATTTCAGATTAAGATCGTCGATGACGAGGGCAATCGCCTTCCCGTTGGAGAGGTGGGCGAAATTTTCCTGTTACCTGATGCCGGCCAGGGTGCTACCTATTTCTACATCGGTGCTAAGGCAAAATCCGTACAAGGGGGTTGGGAGTCCCTTGGCGATATGGGTTATCTGGACGATGATGGGTTCTTATACCTGACTGATCGACGTAGTGACATGATACTCTCGGGCGGTGCTAACATTTATCCGGCGGAGGTTGAGGCAGTTATTGATCTTTACCCCGGTGTACGCTCGTCGGCGGTCATTGGCCTTCCGGACGAGGACATGGGCAACCTTGTCCATGCCATTATTGACATCCCGGATGGGAACGTGGAGGAAGAGGCCCTCTTGGCCCATTTGTCCGATCATTTGGTGCGCTACAAAATCCCCCGTACCATGGAATTCGTCACGGAACCTGTTCGGGATGATGCCGGCAAAGTCCGCCGACGTGCATTGCAGGACGAACGGGTCTAGGTCTTAACTAGGTGTGCATTGGTTGTGCTAATCTGATGGTGCCGATACACCAATTTGGAGTACGAGACTATGTCCGGCGATTTGATTACTGACGATTTCAAATCGGATCCATTTTGGTGGGAGGAGGCCCCGCCCCGGTCTATCGAAGATCAATTGCCTGATCGTACGGACGTGGTGGTGATTGGCGGCGGGTATGCTGGTCTGTCCACTGCCTTGGAACTGGGACGCAACGGAACGAACGTCGTAGTTCTTGAAGCTCAGGCATTTGGCTATGGTGCCTCGTCCCGCAATGGCGGTGGGGTTAGCGGCACTAATGTGGGGAAGGGACCTTCGGCAGGCACGGTATCCCCCGCCGAGCGTACTTTGGGGAAGGAACGCATGTTACAGCTTTTGGCTGGCGGTGCGGAATCTATGGCCAATTTAGAAATCATGATTGAACGCGAAAAGCTAGAGTGTCACTACGTGCGCTGCGGGCGGTTTGTGGGCGCCTACACACCAGCCCATTTCGAAACCATGCGGGCTAAAGTGCAAAGCCTAAATGCAGCCGGGGATTATGGCGCCGCGTTGCTAAATAGCGGAGAACAACGGCGGGAAATCGCCACGGATTTCTATTTTGGTGGCATGACGATCGAGGGTTCTGGCAGTGTGCATCCGGCCATGTTGAATATGGCCTTGCTGGAACGTTGCCGGGCCAATGGCGTCGTATTGTGCGCTCACACCGCCATGCAGGGTATCAGCCAAGAAGACTCAGCATTCTTGGTGGCGACAAACAAGGGTATAATCAATGCTAAGGAAGTGGTGTTAGGCACCAATGGGTACACCGGCAAAAATACGCCGTGGCTGAGGCGCCGCCTGATCCAGGCAGCCAGTTACATAATTGCCACAGAGAAACGGTCAGAGGATGAGATCCGGGCCTTGATCCCCAATAATCGCACTATGGCGGATTCGAAACGAGTTTTGAATTATTTTCGGCTGTCACCGGACGGCCGTCGGGTTCTCTTCGGCGGCCGGGCAAGGTTAGCGCCTGGCAACGCTTTGGATAGGGCGCCGATCCTATACCGGCAAATGCTGGACGTTTTCCCACAACTCGAGGGCATAAAATTAACCCATGCCTGGACAGGCGGCATTGCCTTTACTTTTGATTTTCTGCCTCATATGGGGCTGCACAAAGGTGTGCATTACATGGCAGGTTGCAACGGCGCAGGCGTCGCCATGATGACTTATTTGGGTACGCAAACTGCCTTAAAAATTCTGGGTAAAGCCAATCGGCCGTGCGCTTTCGATGGCCTGCCGTTCAACAGCCGCCTTTTTTACACCGGCCATGCTTGGTTCTTGCCCATCGTGTCGTCCTATTATGCCTTGCGTGATCATATTGACCGGCACCGAGCCGCTTGAACTATTCTGCAGCGTTAGCTTGATGGGTAGAAGTGTCCAGTGCCGGCCAATAGTCCATGCGACCATAGGCGTAGGGTAGGAACTGTTCCGCGGGTATTGTGTCGATGGCGCGCACCTGCGCGAGCAAATCTCCTTCGACGTAGCCGGAGGTTACAACCTCACCGATTGGTATTTCAGTTAAAGGGTCGTGGTGGGTGGCGCCCAGGATTAATGATCCCTGACCGGTCCGGTTGATGGTTATGATGTTTTGAAATTCGGCCAGGGTTAAAACAGCGTCGGCCTCCAACCCGCAACCATTTGCTGCCGGTTGGGACTTTATATTGAAACTGTTGGTTTGGTTGCGGCTGGGACCGGAATCCTCATCCAAGTTAATGGAAAGTTCAATCAAGCGGATGCCCAGGCGATCCACGGTTCCGAGCAAACGGTTACCGGTCAAATTCAGGGCGATGTCCGCCTGCTTTTTAGGCTCGCCAAATAGATCACGGCCAAATATGATCGCATGATCAGTGCTCATGAACATGGTTAGGACATAGGCTCCACGTGTATCGCCGTGGCGGGCCGCAACGGAAATGGTGCTGCCCGCGAAATCGCCGACGCAATTCGATCCAAATTCGCCAACTGTGACGGTGATGATCGGATCGCGGGTGGGTTCAAGGGCCGGTGGCAGAACTTCGCGAACAAATTCGCTGGTTGATCGGAAACTCAGATAGGCTCTGCGTGCATTGGTAAAACGGGGCGATCTTAGGACCGCCTCAATTTCTTTAATTTCTTCGGGTGTCTTAACGAATGTCATCGCATGGCCCCTATGTTTTAGTAAAATGGTCTTGCCAGAAACCATCTTCGTCAAGGTCGCCTAAACCAATTTGGTGCTATAGCAGTGTAAAGTTTGAGTTTGCTGATCACCGTACGTTGAGGAAACCTACAGTTTCATAGACCTCCTGTAGGACGGGTTGTGCGATCGCATCGGCCCGTTCTGCACCGTCTTTGAGCACGCTGTCTACATATCCGGGATCATTGGTCAGTCGCTGCATTTCCTGGCCAACGTGCCCCAGTTTTTCAACTGCCAGATCTGTTAAGGCCTTCTTGAATTCTGAGAATTGTTGCCCGCCATAGTTCCTCAACACTTCGTCCGCCGAGATGTCCGCCAGAGAGGCAAAAATGGTGATTAAGTTGGCGGCTTCGGGGCGAGCGGTGAACTCGTCAGTACTTTGGGGTATGGGCTGTGGATCGGTTTTGGCCTTGCGGATTTTCTGCGCGATTTCGTCAGGGCCATCAGTGAAAGTGATACGCGAGTAATCTGACGGATCTGACTTAGACATCTTTTTAGAGCCATCGCGCAAGCTCATTACACGGGTCGCCTCGCCATATATGAGCGGTTCGACAATTGGAAAAACGTCTCTTCCAAAATCATTATTGAATTTTTGAGCCACGTCACGGGTCAGTTCAAGGTGTTGCTTTTGGTCGTCGCCTACGGGCACATGAGTTGCCTTGTACAGGAGGATGTCCGCCGCCATAAGCGTGGGATAAATATAAAGTCCTGCAGAGGCATTCTCACGATGTTTGCCGGCTTTTTCCTTGAACTGGGTCATGCGGTTCAACCAGCCGATGCGGGCAATGCAATTAAAGATCCAGGCCAGTCCCATATGGGCGGGCACCTGGCTTTGATTGAAGATGATATGATTTTCTGGGTCGATACCGGCCGCGAGATAAGCCGCCGTGACTTCGCGCGTATTAGCGTGTAATTCCGCCGGATCCTGCCACATGGTGATCGAGTGCATATCTACGACGCAGTAAATGCATTCATAGTCGTTTTGTAGACGCGCAAAGTTCCGGATGGCACCCAAGTAATTACCCAAGTGCAGGTTGCCCGTAGGCTGCACCCCGGAAAAAATTCGTTTCATCTGTCAAAGCCGTTGAATGATGGGTTTCCTGGGACGTTATTGCCCAACCCGGCGGGTCGGTCAACCATCGTCGCGTGTCAATCCGTGACTTTTATCGTTTTGCATGAATAGCTCCCTAACAGGCCGCCAGTACATGCCGATGACACCGTGGTAATACCCTTCGGTCCCATCGCCTAGGCCGATTTCGAAATGTTCGTGTTCATGCGGTACATACAGGGTGCCGAATAGTTTGTCCCAGAATGCCAGAGCGAACCCGATATTTCGGCCCCAATGGCGTTGTTCAATACTGTGATGAATCTGATGTTGGGCTGGGGAGATGAAAATCAAGTTCAGGAATGGGCCATAACTGAGCCAAACGTGGGTATGGCGCAAATTTCCCACCAGATTGTATAAAAAAATTAATATGTGTAAGCCAAAGAACAAATATAGTCCTGTCGAACCGCCTGTCCAGTAATTGAAGATGCCATTGATAATTCCGGTAGCGGCGGCAGGAAAGGTAGCCATGATTACCAGATCAACAGGATGAGCGCGGAAAGCAGTGAACGGTGTTAGCACTTCCGCCGAATGGTGCACCTTATGGAAATACCACAGGAAATCGATACGATGCTGCAGATAATGGGCAAAATACCGCCCGAAATCGTAAACCAAGAAAAAGGCAAGGGTGTAAATGGTAGTGATCCAGGCGCTTGCCGGTAGCCCGTTATGCTGGCCGAATAAAGCCTGGAAACCATCATGCACCTGGGAGCCCAGCCAGGCACCTGAAAGAATTAAGGGGGCGAATACGGCCGGAAACAATACACCGTTTACATAATAAAACTTGTAGTCCGCCTTGGCTGATGGATGCCCCCATACTGTCTTGGAGAAATAGCGGAGGAGGAAGCTGCGTGGTCCATCATCGCGGTTCAGCAGGAATACCAACAAAGCCAAGCTGAGGGCGGCCAACAGAAACGGCCAATAGAGGAATGAATCGTACTGGTTAAAAGCAAACAGCGGCTTCAGTAACGCCACTGCCACATCAAAGGCCAATCTTGGCAACCCATCCAATTGGTTAGGGTCCATGGTCATGGTCCTCACCGCCGTATTCACCAACGGCGTTGCTAGCCAATAGGGCTGCGATTTCGTCTGTTTCGTAGCCGGCCTCGGTCAAAATAGCGCTGCTGTGTTGGCCGATGTGGGCGCATTCAGTTAACTCATCAGCTCCGTCTATTTTCGGCAGGCCGGGAATATTGATCATGGGCAACCGACCCATTTCCTGATGTTCCACCCAGGCGACGCTGTTCACAGCCCTTACGTGATCGTCGTCGAGGTAGGTGTCGTAAGTCGAAATTGCCGAATTCATCACGCCTTCCTCAGTAAGTATATGGCACCACTCGGCGGTAGTTTTTTGTATGAATTTCGCGCGTATCAGAGGCATCAGCAGGCCTTCGTTTTCGATACGTTTGTCACGGGTGTCAAATTGGGGATCGTTGATCAATTCCTCTAAGCCCAAAACCTTACATAACGAGACGTAATGTCGGTCCCGCATGGCCGTGATATTGATGTAGCTGTCCGCCGTCTTCATGGTACCCACGGGCACGTAAAGAACCTGCGGTGCACCGCCCTCCAAGTGGTACTCCATCATCTTGGCACTTTGGAATGCCGCAGCTGACTGCATCAAGGAACAATCAATATAGGCGCCTTCGCCATAGCGCATACGGGCGATTAAAGCCGAGGAAATGGCCTGATAGGCATAGAGCCCCGTCAGCACGTCGATTGCGATCATGCCCAGACGTTGTGGCGTCCCTTCACTATCCCGGTTGATTGACATGAAGCCAGAAAAAGCCTGTATCACCGAATCAGTCACCGGCAAATCCTTGTTGGGCCCTTCTTGTCCAAATCCGGTGACGGAGAGATAAATCACATCCTGCCGTTTGGCCTTGATGTCCATGTAACCTAGACCAAACCGTGCCATGACGCCGGGACGAAAGCTTTCCACCACGATATCGGCATCCGAAGCCAGCTTTTGAGCCACCTTAATACCTTCCGTTGATTTGAGATCCAAGGCTATTGAGCGTTTACCTCGGTTGAAGGTTACTGCATGGGCGCAAAGATCGCCGTACATCTTGCCTAGCGTGCGGCCCCAGTCGCCGTCCAATGGCTCTACCTTGATGACATTGGCGCCGTGCTGCGCCAGCAGCATGGTAGCGTGGGGCCCGGCGACGCCTTGGGTGGCATCGAACACTTTAATGCCGTCAAGCGGTTTGCGGTTGGTCATGAAATCAGTCCGTGAAATTTATCCTGGCAATCACTTCATGCATACCGTCCTATTGCCGCCGTGCCAATAGACCCTTTATCTCTCGCCATTCAATGGCACGTAGCAGCAGCGCCGCTAGCCCATAGCTTGTTAGTCCTACGGCGACCATTATTAGCAACCCAAGGATGCGGTTAACCTCATCCGCGGTGAACAGGGCGCCGAACCATTTCTTCGAGCACCACAGCAGCAGGCCCATGAAAAGGGAGGCTCCGATGGAACGGGCTAGCCGTATGAACAACTGTCGGTCCGCGGTGAAATCTCCGCGCCGATACAATATCCACGATAAAAGACTTACGTTTAACCAGGCAGCGATCGCCGTAGCGAGGGCTAGTCCTGCATGAAGGAGGTATTGCATAAGAATAAGGTTCAGAACCACATTCACCACCATAGCTATGATGCCCACCACTACTGGTGTTCGTGTGTCACGTCGCGCAAAAAATGCTGGTCCCAGGACCTTGATTAGCACATAGGCTGGCAGTCCCACCGTATAGGCTGTCAAGGCAAAGGCCGTGGCGCGGCTATCGCTGGGGCTGAATTGTCCGCGCTGGAACAATGTTAGGATCAATTCATCAGCTATCACCAAAAAGGCAACCATGGATGGTAAAGCCAAGAATAACGTTAGTTCTATGGCACGGTTAAGTGCAGCAATTGCGCCTGCTTGATCGTTTTGAGCAAGCAAACGGGATAGCAGGGGTAATATGGCGGTACCCACGGCAACGCCAACCACACCAATGGGTAACTGGTTCAATCTATCGGCGTAGAATAGGAAAGATACGGATCCTTTTGGTAGCAACGAAGCAAGAATGATATCTATCACTAGGTTGATCTGCACCACGCCGGCCCCAAGGACTGCAGGCAACATCAACCGCAACAACTCACGCACCTTGGGCGTCAGCCGGGGCAGAGGCAGTCGGAGGCCAATACCGGCACGTTGGCAGGCAAAAGCTACCCACACCATTTGCATCGCACCCGCCACTGCTACGCCCCAGGCCAGAGCGTGCCCTGGACTAGGCATTTGAGGGGCCGCTAGGGTAATAGCCGTGATCAGGCAGATGTTCAACAGCACCGGCGTGGCAGCCACAGCGGCAAACCGGTGCAGGGAGTTCAAGACACCGCCCATCAGGGATACCAGCGAGATGAACAGCAAATAAGGAAAGGTGATACGGGTAAATGCAACCGCGAGATCAAATCGTTCGGGGTCATCCACGAAACCAGGCGCTAGGTACTGCATTAACCAGGGCATGGTAATCTGTGCCAGGGTGACAAAAATTAGTAAGGACAGCAACAGAACGCTCAACGCTTGTTCGGCGAATGCGCGTGCGTGCATTTGGCTTCGATTAGCTAGAAGGTCCGAAAATAACGGTACGAAACCGGCGTTTAAGGCTCCTTCGGCGAATAGGCGGCGAAAAAAATTAGGCAACTTGAATGCCACAAAAAAGGCATCCGCTATGGGACCGGCGCCCAAAATGCCGGCAATAAGGATATCCCGCACAAAGCCCAAAATTCGGCTCACCATGGTGTAGCCGCCCACGGTGGCAAAGGTGCGGAACAGATTCATGCTGAATGGATACCGGAATTAGATGGCCAGAAAAAGGCGCTTGTTGAGAGCGTAATAGAATTTCGACTATTCCTGCGTACGCGGTGATCGAGAGTTTTTCGTAATAATACTTTTGGTGAAGCTTTTACTCGAATTTTGACAATCCAATAAGACTTGAATGCCAATATCACTAATC
>CAZDQC010000081.1:10684-15809 GCA_964507245.1 uncultured Rhodospirillaceae bacterium | reverse complement strand
ACATCGGCGGATAGTACATAAAATTGGCCGGAATTTTGGTATCAGATACCAAAGCGAATTATTTTTGGTATATTTTCGGCCCCCTACCCTCAATGGTATGGGCCAAAAATTACTAGTTTTCTGCGATAAAAGGTGGCGCGCCCGGCAGGACTCGAACCTGCGACCTACGGATTAGAAGTCCGTCGCTCTATCCAGCTGAGCTACGGGCGCCCAAAAGTTGATTAAATCGGGTCCGTGCCAGGTCCGCGCACGCTGTTGGCAGAAAAATTATCAGCGTAACCCCGAACCCAAACCTTGCGCTTTTTCGGCTTGCGGACCTGGTATTCAATGCCATTCCGCTCGCAGTATGCAATCGCCGATTTGCAGGAGGGAAAATTTATTGCAACTTCCTGGTGCATATCCGTGGCTGATGTCCAGCCCATCAGGGGCTCGACGCCGCGCGCCGCCGTTAGATCAAATTCGAGACGCCAGTTCTTGACCTTGCCGCGACCCGATTGCATCACGCCCTTGGCCGGTTGAAATATGGTCGCCTTTGCGCTCACATTATCTTCCCCTGTCACCAAAAATCGATACGCCGCTATAGCCCATGGACAAGCCGGCGGCAATAGCCCAGCATTAGTGAAAGAGGAACCAACGTCAATTCATATGAACCGGCAATGAAGAAAAAATTTATCCACCTCGCACAGTTTCTCACACATGGCCCTACATACCACAGCTTAGCCATGTGGCGGCACCCTGAAACAGTGGGTCGGGGCTATGATTGGGCCCAGCCCGAATTGTATCAGCACATCGCCAAGGTGTGCGAACGGGGTAAATTCGACATGGTCTTTTTTGCGGACCTCAACTACATCTCAGATACCTATCTGGATAGTTTGGAACCCAGCCTGCGTTACGCCACTCAAGCGCCGGAACATGATCCCGTACCCCTTTTGTCCTGGATGGGTGCAGTAACCAAGCGCATCGGCCTGGGCGCCACTTTATCGGTCAGCCATCACCACCCATTTTATGCTGCGCGGCTTTGGGCAACCTTGGATCATTTGACCAAGGGTCGGGCCGCATGGAATGTGGTGACGTCTCTTAATCACAACCAAGCAGCCAATTATGGAGAGGAACGCCAGGACAGCGATTCCCGATACGAACGGGCTCACGAATTTATGGCGGTCTGCCAGAAACTCTGGCGCAGTTGGGATGCAGACGCTGTTCTGATGGATCCGGAGGGCGCTATATTTGCCGATGCTTCAAAAGTTCGCCGCATCGAACATATGGGCCGACATTTTGCGTCCCGCGGGCCCCTTAACGTTATTCGCTCACCCCAGGTAGGACCTGCGATCATCCAGGCCGGGACGTCGCCCAAGGGCATTGATTTCGCCGCTAAATATTCCGACGCTATTTTCGCCATTCAGCCCAGGGCGAAAGACGCAGCAAACTATTTCCAAACGGTCAAGAGCCGTATGGACGTCTTCGAACGCAAAACATCCGACTGCAAAATTTTGTTCGGCATGCAGCCCATTATCGGGGAAAGCGAGGCAGAAGCAGTAGAGAAACAAGAGATCCATAATTCCTTGGTACCTCTTAACGGCGGTATGGCTATCCTGTCAGCGCATCTAGATTTTGATTTGTCAAAATTGGACCCAAACGAAGAATTAGCAGCTCGTGATGAACCAGAACTGCAACGAATGAAAACCCGCTATCGCAAGCAATCGGGCGAACCCATGACCGTGGCTGAGGTTGCTTCCCGACATGGCCAAAGCGTTGGTTTGCCGCAATTTGTTGGCACGCCTAGTATGATCGCGGATCAGATTGAAGCGTTTATGGATACCGTTGGCGGTGATGGCTTCATGCTGTCTCCTATCTATTGCCCTGGTGCTATTGAGGAGTTTGTCGATCTGGTCGTACCCGAACTGCAACAGCGGGGATTATTCCGGAAAAGGTATAAGGGATGGACGCAACGGGATCACCTGAGCCAGTTTGATTAGGAACCATAATTTTCCCATTATATCTTTCCTTCGTTATAGAATTTGTCCGATGCCGCTTCCTTTATCATCGGCCAGATAACCTGCGTCGATGGCGGCTATACCGCAAAGTAGGCCTAAACAATGAACAAAACCCCAGACAACGATTATATCCAGGCTTTCATGACCGAAAGGGACCCGAACTTCTCACGCGCGGCGCTGGTTATAGTTGATATGCAATACGCCACTGGCCATCGGGACGGCGCCCTGGGGCGGCGCCTGGCGGCGGAAGGATCGAATGTGGCTGGCTACCGATTTGACAGAATCGAAACAATGGTCGTGCCTAATATCAAACGGCTTCTTTCTCGGTTCCGAGAAGCCAATGGTGCTGTTATCTATCTGACCATCGGGGCGGATAAGGCTGACTGCTCGGATGCTCCGCCACATATGATCGGTATGTTTCAGGCTCTCGAGAATTTTGCTGGTAACCAGGAGCATGAGATCGTTGCCGAATTAAAACCCAGACCTGATGAAAGTGTAATAAACAAAACTACCATCGGCGCCTTCGCTTCCACAGGAATTGACCACCTACTTCGCTCGTTAGGCAAGGATGAGCTTTATATGAGCGGCGTCTCTACCAACATGTGTGTCGATACCACGGCGCGCGAGGCCGCGGATCGCGGCTATGCGGTAACCCTGATCGAGGATGCCTGTGGGACTACTCATGAAGACCTGCACAACGCGACGATAATAAATTTCCAGCGCTTGTTCGGTCGGGTTATTTCCACCGAAGGCGCCCTGACAGAATTGGGCCTCAACCGCCGTTGACTTAATTGAGCAAACACCTTGCATTTATGAAAGTTTTACCCACCCAATCGCATTTGCTTCTGGGCCCAATGTCTCTTGCGTCGACGATTCATTGGGTGAGAAATGGATCTGAAATACGACAAGCACCGTCCCTAGAGATTTCTCCTTACAGGCCATCGTCAAATCAATCCTTCAGTTGAGGCTCGAATAGAAACGCGCCAGCGATGGTCGCGGCTGAAATTCAAAAATAGCCACGAGGATTTGCGAGGAGGCCGCCTTCCGCTATTGTCAGCTAAACTTTGACAGATGGGACATAGAGGAGATTGGCCATGGGACCGCTGGCAGGCATGAAAATTATTGAATTGGCGGGCATTGGGCCTGTGCCCTTTTGCTCAACCCTGCTCTCGGATATGGGCGCCCAGGTCATCCGAGTTGATCGCACGGCGCCCTCGGGTCTTGGGATCTCTGGCAAAAATCCGGCCTTCGACGTTCTTGGCCGGGGCCGCAAGTCTATTTCCGTCAATTTAAAAAATGCCGACGGTGTGGAAGCTGTTCTTCGCCTGGTAGAACAGGCTGATGCCTTAGTAGAAGGTTTCCGTCCTGGCGTAGCGGAACGCCTCGGCCTGGGTCCCGATGTCTGTCTGTCCCGTAACAAAAAATTGGTCTATGGCCGGATGACTGGTTGGGGCCAGGACGGCCCAATCAGCCATGCTGCCGGACACGACATCAATTATATCGCTCTGTCAGGTGTGTTGTACGCCTGCGGCACCAAGGATAGTGGACCAGTACCACCTCTTAATCTCACAGGAGATTTTGGCGGTGGAGCAATGTTTCTTGCCTTCGGCCTCATGGCCGCTTTATGGGAAGCTCAACGCTCCGGCAAGGGTCAAGTTGTGGATACGTCAATGTTGGAAGGTTCGGCCTACCTGATGCTACCAATCTACGGCATGCATGGCTCCGGATATTGGACTGACGAGCGAGGGGCCAACATTTTAGACACCGGCGCGCCATTCTATAGCACCTATGAAACTAAGGACGGCAAGCATATTTCAGTGGGCTCAATCGAACCGAAATTCTATGAGGAATTATTGGAAAAATCTGGCATGGACACGATGAACTTGCCAGCCCAAATGGACCGTGAAAACTGGCCCGCCATGAAGGAAACCTATGCCAAGGTATTCAAACAAAAAACCCGAGATGAATGGAGCGAGATCATGGAAGGCTCCGACATTTGCTTCGCGCCTGTGCTTTCCATGAGTGAAGCTCCCAGCCACCCCCAAAATGTCGCACGAGATAGTTTCATTGATGTCCTTGGTGTAACTCAGCCGGGTCCGGCCCCGAAATTCTCCCGCACCAAGGCAGCAATTCAGGGGCCACCCCCTTCCCTCGGTCAGGACACGGAAGAAGGCTTAGCGGAATGGGGTTTCTCCCGGGAGGAGATCGCTACCTTGGTAGCTTCCGGCGCTGTAGTCCAGACCGAGCCCTACAAGGGTGACGCTTAAGCTCAAGAATGGGCCTTACCGGTTGCGTTCGCTGAGGATCATATCGGCACACTTTTCACCTACCATAATGGATGGGGCATTGGTGTTGCCCGATGTAATCACCGGCATAATTGAGGCGTCGGCGACTCGCAATCCGTATAGCCCGCGGACACGCAGACTGTCGTCAACCACGGCCATCTCGTCGTTACCCATTTTGCAAGTACCTGCTGGGTGATAAATGGTAGCTGCGTGGTTTCGTATATGTTCTATAATTTCATCATCAGTCTGTGCATCAGCTCCAGCGCCATGTTCACATTCTAGCCGGTTAGAGAATGGTGCCGTATTGACGATCTTGCGTAAAATTTTGTACCCAAACAGCATCCCTTGGGCATCCTCAATCCGGTCTAGATAGTTTGGCTGGATAGCTAGGCGGGTTCCTCCGTTTTTGGCTAACAAACGCACTTCGCCACGGCTCTTTGGCCGGGTGAAACAAATGGAGGCCGTGCCACCGGGAAATGGGTGAAACACGAAGCCACCTTCGGACGAATAATCAAAACTAAACGGCCGGTAGTTGATTTGAATATCTGGCCGTGAACCGCTTTCTCTAGAATCCAAAAAGCCACAAATTTCTGTGCTAGTCAGGCCGAATGCGCCCCTGCGGCTCAGACCATAACGGATCAATTCCAACCCCATGCGCGGTTTATTGCTAAGCATTTGGTTCAAAGTGGGATACGCAGCCTTCAGACGTGTTTGCAGGTGAATAAATAGGTGGTCGTGCAAATTTTTTCCGACGCCAGGCAAATGGTGGGTAAGTTCCACCCCAACATCTCTTAATTGAGTGCCATCGCCAATACCAGATTGCAGCAAAATTTGTGGCGACCCCAC
>CAZDQC010000081.1:0-10584 GCA_964507245.1 uncultured Rhodospirillaceae bacterium | reverse complement strand
ACAGCGGATTCGAGAAATTTGTTAGAGGATTCGTTGCTCAATTCTGTGTTCGTAACAGCAATAGGCCCACCGACGCCATGAGCATCATTTCCACCATGTGCGTGATCTTCCATTTTTTTGTAATAAGGTAGGACATCCTCCCATCCCCAACCATTGTTACCCGCATCACGCCAGTCATCATAGTCTTGCGCCTGGCCGCGGATATACAGCATGCCATTGATGGAGGAGGACCCCCCCAGCACCTTGCCTGAAGGGAAAAACATTGGCCGGCCATTCAAACCGGGTACTGGTTCAGACTTCCGCAACCAGGTTGTATTTGGGTTGGTCAGCAGGTGGGGAAAGAGTACGGGAATATGTATAAAGGGATGTAAGTCCTTACCTCCAGCTTCAAGCAAACAGACTGTGGTACGTCCATCCTCCGATAAACGCCCAGCCACCGCCGCACCACCTGATCCCGAACCGATTACAATATAGTCATACTGCATTTTTGGCTTTCACTTAATCTCACACGAAATAGTAAGAACTTGCTATGCGATTTCAATTTTTACAATTAAACCATGACAACATTCGCCAAAGGCCTTACAAAATGAAATTCTTAATTTTTTACATTATATATTTTCAATAACTAGCACTAAAACAATAATTAAATAAAATTTTATATAAAAATAAACAAGTTATATTTGAAGGCATATTGCTTGGTTCACTAATCCTCTTTAAAGCCTAACGAGGCTAAATAACTCAGTTTACTTGATTGGGTAAAAGGTAACAGTGACCCGTGGTCAGTCGTTCCATAACTATTGACGGGCTAATGCCAAACCGATACCAGTACCGACCAGCAGAACTCCCGTAATACGGCTGCGGTTTTTGGCTCGACGGGGCCCAGTTAAGTAGCCGCGTAAACGTCCAGCCATTAAGGCATAGCAACTGTCGAAGGTCCCCGCAATTACGACGAAGCTACCGCACATTAATAAGAGTTGCGGTCCCAGTGGCATCGTTATGTCAATGAATTGCGGGAAAAAGGCAGCATGGAATAGAATTGTCTTCGGATTCGTGATGGCTACCAGGATGGCCTGCCAGAACACAGTTGCTTTGGTCCGGTGTCCAGCCGCTTCGTTGGCATTCAGGTCGACACCCCTTGAGCACCATTCACGGATACCCAACCAGACCAAATAAGCAGCACCCAACCAGCGGATTATCTCAAAAAAATCCGCTAATAATATGAAGATTGTGGATAATCCCAGGGCGCCGGCCGTGACCAGTAGAGCATTCCCCACGGCAGAACCAGCAACGGTGGACAGTCCTGTAGCGGTGCCGTACCGCAGAGTTTGCGCAATCACCAAAGTGACAATGGGTCCCGGCATCAGGATCAGTACCGCTGTGGCCAGGCAGAAGGCTAAATAGAGTTCAATGCACATGATTTGAGCAATACCACATTGCGATTGTGCATCGTAAGAAGGCAGAATGGGCCACAAAACAAGATCGGGAGGCTGTAATCGTGACCGTTGACATTTCCGAATGGTCTTTGGTGGGTCTGGTACAACGTCAAGCAGCGGACCGAGGTGACCAAGAGTACATGTCCTTTGAACATGGCACCATACTCACATATGCAGCGCTGGACCGCGATAGCGACCAAATAGCTCGCAATCTAGCAAGCCTGGGCATCGGTCCCAGCGACCGGGTAATTGTGCTGGTAAAGAACCGCATCGAATTCATGCTAGCAATGATCGGTATCATGAAAATTGGAGCGCTATTTGTGCCAATCAATACGGAGTTGAAGGGCGCATTTTTGCAGCATCAAATGCGTAACGCCGAACCGAGCGCGGTCTTTCTTGACTATGACCTCAGGGATGCTTTCGATTCAGTGGACGGCGGTAACAAAAACCTGACGTCAGTAATTTACGTCGCCGGTAATGTTCCTGACCACCGGCCATCAGTTCTGACGAAGGCTGACGCCTTAACATTTGAGGAATTCCTAGCGCTTGAAGGTGCTGGAGATGATGTGCTCGTTGAAGGCAAGCCTGAGGATATCGCCTGCATAATGTATACGTCCGGCACAACCGGCCCATCCAAAGGCGTACTAATGCCGCATGCCCATTGCTATCAGTTTGGCAATGGTGTCGCCCAATGCATTCACATGACGGACGAGGACAGACAATACATTTGTATGCCCCTATTTCACGCTATGGGTTTATTCATGCAGGCGATTTCTACTCTGATTACTGGCGGAAGGGCCTATTGCATCGAACGTTTTTCACCAGTTAGCTGGCTAGATGACGTGCGCCGCTATGGCGCCACCATCACCAATGCCCTCGGCGTCATACCGGAATTTATTTTCCGTACTCCAGAAACAAAATTCGATCTGGACAACAACCTGCGTAAGGTCCTGGCCGTTCCATTAGCCGCAGAATGGGGCGAGGCTATGGAAAAACGCTTTGGCTTTAAATTTTTTCAGGGGTACGGCATGACGGAAATCAACCTACCCTGCTTTACTAACGATGATGACCCATTGGAACCTGGCATGGCCGGGCATGTTTTAAACGATCTATTCGAGGTCAGGATAATAGATGCAGACACTGACCAGAATATGCCTCAAGGCAAAATTGGCGAAATCGCAGTACGCCCAAAAGTGCCGTACGTTTTTAATCAGGGCTACTTCCGTATGCCAGAAAAGACAGTGGAAACGTGGCGGAATTTATGGTTCCACACCTCGGACGCAGGTTATTTTGATGAACAAGGTCGCCTCTTTTACGCAGACCGTATCAAAGACCGCATCCGCCGGCGCGGCGAGAATATCTCCAGCTTTGAGATCGAACAGGTGATCAACGATTATCCGGAGGTTAATGAAAGCGCTGTGGTAGGCATCAAAGTCGAAGGCGCTGGCGGCGAGGACGAGGTAAAGGCCTACATTGTCACGCCGGGTGGCCAGGAAATAGACAACATTGCCCTTTTGGATTATTGCTCAGAACATATTCCCCGCTTTGCTGTGCCACGGTATATCGAGGCAGTGGAAGAAGTTGCCAAGACGGCAACCGGCAAAATTCAAAAAGAACCGTTGCGGCAAGCTGGCGTTACCAACCGCACCTGGGATCGAGAATTAGTGGGTTACAAAATCGCCCGTCGCGTTTAGAACTATATTAGCCATAACAGAGGACCAACTTTCTTAAGCAAAGAATGTTGGTACTAATTTACCGCTACGGCATCGCCCAGAGTAGGTCCGATTTCGCCATTGATGACAAGGTCAGCGTGGCTGTCTAGATCAGTAGGCTCTCGATTCAATATCACCATACCGGAGTCGTTCTGTTTAGCCATTATAGGAAATCCTGCTGCGGGATAAACCACCAATGAAGATCCAATGGCGATGAATAAATCGCAGGCCAGTGTTTCTCGCTGCGCACGAGACATTTCCTTTTCAGGCATGGCCTGGCCAAATGATATTGTAGCCGTCTTAATGAATTCACTATTGCAATTGTTGCAAATCGGCATGGTTTCGTCGGAAAGAAAGGCTTCTTTTATTGGTTCCAATTCATGACGATGGCCGCAATCGAGGCATTTTGCGTAGGTTGTGTTTCCGTGCAACTCAATTACTTGTTCGTCCGGCACACCAGAGACCTGATGTAACCCGTCTACATTTTGGGTAATCACGGCGGAGACTTTTCCTCGCTCTACCAAACGGGCAACAGCTCGGTGCCCACGATTTGGTTCTGCCGTATTCATGGTGTCGTCCATTGCAAATTTCCGACGCCAGGATTCCCTTCTCATTTCTTTCGATGCCATAAAGTCACCAAAATCAATAGGCTTATATTTTGTCCAAAGGCCTCCAGGACTCCGAAAATCCGGTATTCCAGATTCCGTGCTAATTCCAGCGCCAGTGAAAATGACGATGCATTCAGCACCTTCAATCAATTTCCGCAGTCGCTCTACATCATCCTGATTTGCGAATGCCATTTGATCCTTCCGTTAACATGCAATCTTTAATAAACATCTTCGCGTCCCAACTATGGTGCTGGCAAGAAAAAGCTGAAAGTAATTCTTTGTACGCTCCTAAGTTCAAGCCACTTAAGAATTAACGACTAAATCAAAATTAGAGATCCTGGTTGGAGGCTCATGGCCTTTAACTCTGGCAAAGGATAGCTTTGCAAGATAATCTCAATTAACTATCAAGAGTTGTTACATGAAGGGATTGTTAGGGACTAGAGGCTAACACTCTACATGCATTGGATTTACGTCTAACACCAATATAAATTTAGTATTTTTCTCAATACTGATTAGTGCCGATTATCGTTTTTAATTAGCGTAAAATTCTCCTAATACTTTAGCGCATTTTGGCCAGCGATGGTCTAATCAGTAGCCCCATATTGATCATTTAACAATTCGCTGCCAAATTTAGACAGGACACTGCATAGTCGGATGGCATATATATAAACTGATGTCGATGCGCTGACGGCGTAAATGAATTAAGTGGCCGTTTATTTGGACGTTTTGGAGACTTAATTGCCTATGATTGAGCGTTTAGTGGATCCATTTGGACGCACTGTAGATTATGTAAGAGTTTCAGTTACCGACAGGTGCGATTTTCGTTGCGTCTATTGCATGTCTGAAGACATGGCCTTTTTACCTAAGTCCGAGGTCTTGAGCCTTGAAGAGATGGAACGGCTTTGCAGCGCATTTATCGACCTCGGAGTACGCAAACTCCGTGTGACAGGTGGTGAACCTCTCGTGCGGCGCAATGTGATATCGCTGTTTCATCAATTGGGTCGGCATCTCGACAGTGGCAAATTAGACGAATTGACCGTCACGACCAACGGTTCACAATTGAAACGTTACGCCACCGATCTTTACGCCTGCGGCGTACGGCGCATCAATGTCTCGCTAGATACCTTGGATTCGGACAAATTTCTTGCCATTACCCGCTGGGGAAAATTCGATCGTGTTATAGCCGGGATCGACGCAGCCCAGGAAGCTGGTTTGAAGGTCAAGATAAACGTCGTAGCGTTGAAGAATTTCAATGAAGACGAATTGGACGATATGATTGCCTGGTGCGGGGAACGGCATCTCGATATGACGCTTATTGAGGCTATGCCAATGGGCGACATCGGTAATAGTAGGTTTGACCAACATTTGTCACTGGCCGATGTGCGACAAAGGCTCGAAGGCAACTGGACCCTCCAGGATATCGACCACCGTACCGGCGGACCTGCTAGCTATGTCACCGTGGCCGAAACTGGTCGTAAACTAGGCTTTATTACACCCCTAAGTCACAATTTTTGCGAAGCCTGTAACCGTGTCCGCCTGACATGCACGGGCACCTTGTTCATGTGTCTGGGCCAGGAGGATGCCGCCGACTTACGCGCTCCCCTTCGGGCGTCATCTAACGCCGGCGTCCTGCATCACGCAATATACGATGCTATTGCTCGCAAGCCTAAGGGCCATGATTTTTTAATCGACCGAGAGCGTGACCGTCCGGCAATTGATCGCCATATGAGTGTAACTGGTGGGTAAAAAAATTTATATTCGACTGATCCACGCAAATCTGTGAATTCACAATACAATATCGAATTGGCTGCTTAAGTACGCACTGCTGACTCTCAATAGACCACTACTACTATTTAATGTGGATCCGATGTGAATAGGTTTTGCCATCGCTGACCGTAATCTTTTTAAATCCAAGCATCCGAGCAAGATCGAAGAAAGTAAATAGATCTTCAACTGCGAAGTTTCTAAACAAAGCACTTGCCCTCGCTGAAGCAGTCAATTGGGCCAAAACACCTCGCGCCCTGTACAGGGTGTTAAAGCTGTGTCCGTCCAATCCCACAATGATCAATTTCTTGGCTTCATCCCCCTTGGTATAAATGGCGTAACGGGGTGGATAGATGCGTTTCCTTTGGGCTTCGGTCTGGGCTACGATAAAGCCAATGCGCATCGCCCTATCGGCGTTGTCCATAACGCGAGAACGAGCGCGATAAACCTCATCACTAGTAATTGGTGGATAGTAGTAGCCCGCGTGGCGATCGTTTCCAGTCGCCGGCGCAACAACAATAAGAGCCAATAGAGGTGGTAATACAGATAATAAAACACGAAACAACATAATTTCTTCCCCTAGGAAATACGGTTATCTGGCATTATGTGATCCTGACTTTCCTTTGACCATCAATGTCTGATAGGACACTGGGCGAATTATGGGAGCTGTTTTGGAATAATGACTGGTATGTAAGCAAATGGCCCGCGACAAGTTAGCATTTTTGGCGAGCGAGACCCGTCAAGCCACCGATGCCCTGATTGAGTTACGGCGACAATACGATGATGCCGGCACCGATGAGGCTGACGTCATTGTCGCCTTGGGTGGTGACGGGTTCATGTTGAGTGTCCTGCATGACACCCAACAATTGTCCGTGCCTATTTACGGCATGAACCAGGGTACGGTCGGGTTTCTAATGAATTCCTTTTCGACCGACAATCTATTGGACCGAATTGCCGCAGCCGAATTATCCATGCTGCACCCCCTATCCATGACTGCGACGGATTCAACAGGCGGCAGACACGAGGCTATGGCGATCAACGAAGTGTCTGTGTTCCGAGAAACCCGTCAGGCAGCCAAGATCCGCATATCGATCGACGGCAACGTCCGCATGGACGAATTAGTTTGTGACGGCGTGCTGGTAGCAACACCGGCGGGAAGCACTGCCTATAACCTGTCCGCACACGGTTCGATCATTCCATTAGATGCGGAAATATTAGCGTTGACCCCAATCTCGGCATTTCGCCCTAGACGCTGGCGTGGCGCCCTGCTGCCTGGTACGGCGCAGGTTGAATTGGAGGTGTTGGAACCTCAAAAACGGCCAGTATCCGTGGTTGCAGACAATCAGGAGTTTCGCTCGGTTATTCATGTCAAGGTGATCGAAGACCAGAGCGCAAATTTACGTTTGCTTTTTGACCCGGAACATAATCTAGAGGAACGTATCCTAAACGAACAGTTTATCCCGTGACGCAGTTAGCCACTGACGGATTTGACTGCCATACGGTCGCCTTGGTGTTAGAAAAAACAACTCCACAAGAATTCAAATGGCGTACCGTGCTCCGCAACGACAAAGTTGTGTTTGTACCTTACCCTAGCAGTCCTGCGATTGATTTGAATCCACTTACCCGGCGCTACTTGAATTCTAATAATTTCAACATCCTTACCTCGCTCTTCAGTAAGCAATCTGGGGTAACCTATGAGGAGATAACCGGCACAAATCTGAATGCCAATAGGCCCGTCCGGTGCCCAGCGGATGTTACGGGGTATCCCAATCGCGATGTGCCGTCGGATATCCAACCAATCACAATGGATAACGTCACGGGAAAAGGAGCCCGAGGCAATGAAAATTTGGCAAAACATCACTGAAAAGCGGCCAACCTTTGTCAAGCATCTAGAGTGCGCTCTAAGCGGCGAGCGGGTTCCGGCCGATCAATTGCACGGCCTTTCGTTAGTGGGCCGGCCATTTCTTGTCCGCTATGATCTGCAGGCATTAGGAGACAGCTTGGATAAAGAAACGTTAACAGCCCGACCCGCCGATATATGGCGCTATCGGGAATTCCTGCCCGTACGCCGTAACGAAAACATTTTGAGCCTTGGCGAATGCATGACACCAATGATCCCGGCCCCTCGCGCCGATGGGGATCTTTGGATTAAAGACGAAGGCCGCCTACCCACAGGATCCTTCAAGGCCCGGGGATTGTGTCTAGCGGTTTCGATGGCTAAGGAATTGGGTGTTACCCGCATGGCCATACCGACGAATGGGAATGCCGGAGCAGCAATGGCCGCGTACTGTCGTCTAGCGGGAATCGAGGCTTTCGTCTTTTGCCCCGACGACACCCCAGAGACGAACATCCAGGAAATCGCTTTGCAAGGAGCCAACGTCTATTGTGTAAACGGCCTGATCAATGATTGCAGCAGAATCGTTGGCGAAGGCAAAGAAGCCGCAGGTTGGTTTGATCTTTCCACCCTAAAAGAGCCCTATCGAATTGAAGGCAAAAAAACGATGGGCTTGGAATTGGCAGAACAATGTAGCTGGCAATTACCCGACGCGATCTTTTATCCAACAGGTGGCGGCACAGGACTGATTGGCATGTGGAAGGCGTTTGACGAGCTGGAAACCATCGGCTGGATCGGACCGAAACGGCCCAAAATGATTGCGGTTCAGTCCACTGGTTGTGCTCCAATCGTCAAGGCGTACGAGGATGGGAAGGAGCATGCCGACCTTTGGCTGGGCGCTCATACAGAGGCGGCAGGGATACGGGTGCCAGTGGCAGTTGGTGATTTCCTGATTTTACGTGCCGTTCGCCAATCGGACGGTTTTGCTATCGCGGTGGATGATGAAACAATATTTGAGGCACGGGATGAAATGGTGCAAAAAGCCGGCCTCTTACTTTGCCCGGAAGGCGCCGCAACTTACGCCGCCTGGCGCATCGCAATCGCTGATGGCCGCATTAACCGGAAAGACCGCTGTGTCTTGTTTAACTGCGCTACCGGCTTGAAATACCCTATGTACCCGGCGGGCATTCCTCTGGACCGGCATCAGCCCATCGATTATGGAGCGATGTTATGAACGGACCGGCTCTGGAATTGTTGCCTATCGACATTTCCGCCTATCGGAACGGCAACAAGCCGTTCGATTTTGTTCATCAATTTGACAGCGGTCGACCAGGTCCGAATGTACTTATCAATGCCCTGACCCATGGTAATGAAGTGTGTGGTGCCCACGCCCTTGTGACGCTGTTTGAAAACAATATCCGACCGACAAAGGGTAGCCTGACGCTAAGTTTCGCAAATGTAGATGCCTATCACACATTTGACGCCAACGACCCGACGGCTTCCCGGTTCATAGACGAGGATTTCAACCGCCTTTGGTCTGACAAAATTTTGGATAGCCCAAGGAAATCTTCAGAGCTGACCCGGGCAAGAGAAATTCGAGGTATTGTTGCATCGGCGGACTATTTGCTTGATTTGCACTCCATGCAACTTCCATCCCCCGCTCTCATGTTGTGTGGCACTGCACCCAAGGGTCGCCGTCTAGCCCTCGCCTTAGGTGTACCAGAACATGTGGTTGCTGATCCGGGCCATGCCGCCGGCCCACGTATGCGGGATTATGGTGCTTTTTCAGATATCGATGCTGCTCAAACCGCGTTACTGGTCGAATGCGGTCAACATTGGGCGTCTACCACTCGCGAGGTTGCCATTTACACCACTTTTCATTTCCTAGGCGCCTTGGATCTAATCGAACCAGATACCGCTGCTTTATTTACGGCGTCCGGCGCGCACTCCCAACGGCTTATTGAGGTCGTCGGTCCGGTCACGATTAAGACCGATTCTTTCAGCTTCACAGATGAATTCAGGGGCCTCGAGGTCATTTCGAAAGCCGGAACCGTGATTGGCCACGACGGTGCCCAACCAGTGATCACACCACACGACGAATGCATCTTAATCATGCCTACACATCAACCGCGCCTTGGCCAAACGGCGGTGCGACTGGGCCGCTACATCGATTAAGCATAATATGGTTTTAATTTTTCGTTTAACTTGTTCCATATTGCTGGGCGCGGTGGGGGGCGCGACGTTTTATTACTTCGAACTACCATTAGCCTGGATGCTCGGTAGTATGCTCTTTACAACAATCGCCGCCTTGTTAGGCGCTCCTGTGACCCTCCACATGCCATTTCGCCTATCTATGACCGCCGTCTTGGGTACACTTCTGGGCAGCGCCTTCACGCCGCAAATCCTGCAACAGCTGCAGTATTGGGGCGCTGGTGCCTTAACCGTCGCAGTTTTTGTCACCTTCATGACTGCAATCTCAGTCCTCTTTCTCGTCCGCGTTGGTGGTATGGCGCGCGCCACCGCATTTTTTTCTGGCACCCCGGGAGGGTTAGGAGAAATGACCCTGGTCGGCGAACAGAATGGCGGCGACCCACGTACCATCGCCCTGGTGCATGCAATTCGAATTTTTGTCGTTGTTTTCCTTTTACCTCTAATCCTGGCATCAATTACCGACTTCAACATTCCTGATACCGCCCGTGTGCTGGCCGGACGCCCCACCGCCCAGGGAGGGGAACTGGCGATACTGGCCGCTTGTGCGGTGGTTGGATACATCCTTGGCCAAAAATTGCCTCTGCCAGGTAGTCAGGTTTTCATTCCCATGATGGTGTCTGCCATCGCGTATCTAGTCGGTCTGGTCGAAGGCCGACCACCCGCCGAGATCATTTTTGTGGCACAGGTTGTGATCGGATCAGCCATAGGAGCCCGATTTGTCGGACTGAACCTGCGCGCAACAGCTAGACCAATAATTCTTGGTATTTGGTCGGCCTTGGGTATGCTGGGCCTGGCTGCCGCCTTCGCTTATATCGTTTCACCTTTGTTGGGCCTGCCTATGTATGCCTTGTTGTTGGCAATCTCGCCAGGAGGTCTAGCGGAAATGAGCCTGATCGCCCTGACCTTGGACGTAGATACAGCCTTTGTTGCCACTATGCATCTGGTACGGATCGTATTAATCGTTACCCTGGCGCCAGCGCTTTTTCGTACTCTAGGCTTGAATAACGCTGAAAAATAGACCG
>CAZDQC010000080.1:9963-15862 GCA_964507245.1 uncultured Rhodospirillaceae bacterium | reverse complement strand
CGGTCCCCAAGTGCGGTAAACCAGCCAACATCGGTCAACATTCGTACGAATTGAGATACTGCTAACAGTCCGGGAAAATCGGTCAACTCCGCCTCGTCCAGGAATTCGTATGCGCCTTCCGCCATGTTTAGTAATTACCGCGGTCCTCACGCCATAGACCTATTTTTTGCTGGATAGGACGATCCGAGAAACTGAATAAGACGGCATCGCCGTCAGCTTCATGATGGTGGCTACACCAACTGGGAATTACAAAAGTATCGCGCGGACCCCAAGACATCGTCTCTCCGCTGGCAATGGTTTTTCCAGTGCCTTCGACGACGCTATAAACCATGCCATCGGTAGAGCGGTAGGGTGCCGTCGTCATACCGTTCGGAAGCAATTGCATGTAGGTGGCCATAGTAGGCAAGGCATAGTCGCCTATGGTCGGATTGATGTAACACATTTTCAAACCGTGACAGGAATCCCAGTCGCGGGATTCGCGCATTTTCTCCAGAGCCTCGCGGGTGCGTTCATAGGGATAATTGAATACAGGAGATGCGGGTGTTGTGTTTTCGTAGCCCACAGGTAGCAATCCGGTTCCAAACCGGGCGAGGTTATCTCCAGTTGGTCGCGATAGTGTCTGACTGTCCTCGTCCAAATCTTCGGCGAAACTGGAATTAAAAAATTTGACGATGGGTATATCAAGGCCATCCAACCAGACCATTGGCTGATCGGATTCGTTACCATGGTCATGCCAAGTCCAGGACGGCGTAGTAACAAAATCACCGGGACGCATGATGGTCTTCTCGCCCTCGACTGCGGTGTAAGCGCCAGTGCCCTCTACGATGAAACGCAAGGCCGTCTGAGAATGCCTGTGGGCTGGAGCAACTTCGCCTGGGAGGATTAGCTGCAGGCCAGCATACAAAGTGTTGGTAATTTTAGATTGGCCTTGCAGTGCTGGATTTTCCAATATGAGAACTCGCCGTATGGCCTCCTTTGCGGTGATCAAATCGCCTGAATCCATAATAAATTGCCGGATTTTATCATAATGCCAAACGGTTGGGACAGATTGGACCTGCGGTTCGGGCGTGACCAAGGCCGAGAGGACCTCCCACAGAGGCGTCAAATGTGAGGGTGCGATCCGATCGTAGTATGCCTGCCGCATAAGATCCTGTTGTTTCATGTTTTTGCCTGGTCAGCTAGTTCATGTACTGTGTAGAACGGATCAGCATGCAAATCCTCGGTCCGGGCCCCAAGATTTTTGGCAAGATCGCGGATGGCATCCACCATCGGAGGGGGACCAGCTGTGTAAATTTTGGCCCCGTTCATAGAGGAGAGATCCTTGGTAATAGCTTCGTGCAAAAAACCAGTTCGACGGGCGGTCTCACCAGTTGGATCTGATAACACCGGCACGAAGCTGAAATTGTCGTGCTTGGTTGCCAGAGACTCGAAATGATCAACGAGATATAGATCTCGTTCGTCCCGTGCGCCAAAATAAAGTGAGATTGGTTGTTTCATGCCCTTGGCAAGGGCCGTTTCTACAATGGACTTGATCGGCGCAAGGCCAGAGCCGCCTGCTACGGCGACAATGGGGCCTGTATGCAGCTCACGTAGAAAAGCGAGACCCATTGGACCAGAAAGGCCTATTTTATCACCCACTTGTAAGTTTTGTGCCGCCGCGCTGACCTGGCCGTTTTCGATGGCGCGAATATGAAACTCTAAGGTCGCGCTAACAGGTTTGCCCGCCATGGAAAAATCCCGCTGCGGCTGGCCGGGCATGGTAAGGGAGGCATATTGTCCAGCCGAAAATTCTAGGGCTGAATGGGGCTCACATTTTACAATGACGATGTCGTGGGTGGCCTGCTCAACAGAGGTAACCGTGCAATCCAGGTTTTGGGTCATATGCTGGACGGTCTCTTCCAAATCCAGCCAGGCGACTTCGCAATCTGTCATGGGAGTGGAGCTACAGGCAAGGATTTGTCCCTGCTCCCGTTCCTCGTCGGTCAGTGCATATTCAGAATAGTCTGAAAGTTTGACCTCGCCAGTTAGAAGCCAGGACTTGCACGCGCCACAGTTGCCCGACTGGCAACCGAATGGATAATCGATACCCTCATCCAATGCCGCATCGAGAATTGTTTCGTCCTTGCCAACAGCCAATATTTTGCCCGTTCCTCGGACACTTACCTGGTAGCTCACAGTTTCCTGGTCCTCATGGTGATCTCTTGTCGGGTGCCAATTTAGTGCACAATTTGGCTTTCTCCAACGTATCAGTTGGCTTACTACAAAGTATGGATGATTTTAACTTTGATCTATTGCCCGGCCTGATTGGTTATAACTTGCGTAAAGCACAGACGGCCGTGTTTCAGGATTTTTCCGTGAGCCTAAAGGATTGTGATATTACGCCAGGTCAGTTCGGGGTTCTGGTGTTGATCCAGGCTAACACCGGTCTTAATCAAACTGCATTGGGTAAGGCGCTGGGAATTGATCGTTCTACGGTAGTGGCCGTAATCGACAAACTTGAGGCGAGTAGATTAGTGGAACGCACTCCTTCACTCACCGACCGACGCTCTTATGCCCTTCAGTTGTCCCGGCAAGGTACGGATTTGTTGCACCGTGCTCGCAGCCTAGTTGCCGAACATGAAAAACGTATTGCAGCAGGTTTAACCAAAGCAGATCAGGACCAACTTATCACTTTGTTGTCAAAACTACAGGCAGGGTCGTAGTGGCTGCGTGTCCTGTTTGATGTATTGATAGGTAAGGGCCAGCGTGGCAACGGAAAATATCGATACATTAGTGGCGCTATATGGCCCTTCATACCGATGGATTGTCACTCTGACCCGGATGACGGAGGCGATGACAATGATCCTCTCGTCCACCATGGTGAACGTCGCAGTGCCATCGATTATGGGCACTTTTGGTGTTGGCCAGAGCGATGCCCAATGGATGTCGACTGCTTTCCTTGCGGCCATGACCGCCAGTCAGCTACTTGGCGCCTGGGTGATATCGCGGGTCGGCCCGCGAGGGGGATACATCGGCGCCGTGGCGTTGTTCTTTTTGGGTTCCATTGTGGGTGCTTGGGCCCCGAATATCGACATCCTGATCTTCTCTCGTACCTTGCAGGGCATAGCCGCCGGTGTAGTGCAGCCCATTGCCATGGTGACAATATTTAGAGTCTTCCCGGCACAAAAGCGGGGACTGGCTCTCGCAATTTATGGCATGGGAATTATGCTTGCGCCGATCATGGGACCTGTGGTGGGCGGCCTTACAATTGATGCTTCAAGCTGGCGGCACCTATTTTTCATTCCGTTGCCAATTGCCGGCCTGGCAATATTTTTGGGTAGTATCTTTATGCCGGTCCGCGAGCGTGATACTGAGCGTTTGCCGTTTGATTGGGCCGGTTATGGCTTGGTGGTCTGTGCCATTATCTGCATGATGACCGCCATCGCCAACGGCCATAGGGACGGCTGGTTGTCCGACAAAATTCTATTTTTAGGGTTTGCTGGCATTGGATTGTCTGCCGCCTTTGTCATTTCACAATTGCGGGTGCCGGCCCCAATTCTGGATTTTTCTGTTTTCACGCACAAACAATTCGCAGCTGCAGCAGTTCTAGGTTTTGTCTTTGGTGCCGGAAATTTTGCATCCACATATATTATTCCAGTGTTTGTACAAACCGTGCAAAATTTCACACCCACGGCCTCGGGTATGGTGACCGCACCTGCCGGTTTAGTGGTGATGGTATTTTTCCCGATCGCGGGCCGCTTAGTGGATACTTTTTCCGCGCGATATCTGGTGGTAGTAGGCTTGTTGTTGTTTGCTCTGGGTGCGGCTTTGTTACAAACCACCAGTGTCGACACCGCATTTTATGTCCTGGCGTTTTATGTGATTATTGGTCGCATTGGTCAAAGCATTATGCTGCCGGCGATCAACGTCTCAGCGCTTAGCGCTTTGCCGCCGGACAAGCTCAATAACGGTTCCGGCACCATTAATTTTACGCGTCTTATGGGTGGAGCTTTCGGCGTCAATCTGTTGGTGGCCTTCATGGAGCAACGCCGGGAGTATCATGCCTATGACCTGACGGCGACGCAGACGCCAGATAATGCCTTCAGTCGAGAGGTTTTAAGCCAAATCATGGATCTGTTGTCTCAGGGCGGTGCCTCTGACGCATTGTTGCAATCGGGGTCATTGCATTTCCTAGGCCGCGTCATTGCGGCACAGGCGAATGCCTTGGGTTTTCGCGATGGTTTCATGATAATAGCGGTGGTCTTCCTATGCGCCCTATTGCCCGCTTTCATGTTGAGTAAGGCAAAAAATTGAATTCCTTACCGTTCGCATGAGGGAGTAGTGCCTAATCCTTTTTACTACAATACCGATCGATTTATCGCCCCGTGGTGGTTCCGCTGAAAGTGAGTGTCAAACCAGTTTGGTAACCCAGCCTTCGGGTGGTGCACCTTTTCCAGGGTGCACAATACCGCAGTTAGGGCAGGTACGGGCGGTTTCATTGTTGTGAAATTCGTTATAGAAGCCGGGCAATTGACTTACAATGCCGACGGGCGATGTAAGAGCACCTTCCGCCCGATGAACTAGCGACTCGCATTCGAAACAGTACCATTCGAACGCCTCCTTCATGCCAAACATGCGGGGGCTTTCTACCACGATGCCTATGGAGCCAGGTTCTGGCCGTTGCGGTGCGTGGCGGATATGGGCTGGGAGGAAAAATACTTCGCCTTCACGGATCGGAACATCATAAATTCTGCCGCCCTCGGCAATTTTTAAGACCATGTTGCCCCTATACTGAAAGAACCACTCTTCCACTGGGTCATCGTGAAAATCTACCCGGGCATTTGGACCGCCGACGACCATGACAATCATACCGGTATCCGTATGCAACATCTTGTTACTCACAGGCGGCTTCAAGTGGTGTTGGTTCTCATTAATCCATGCCTCGAGATTAAATGCTTTCAATATGGGGTGTGCGGCCATCTCTTCTATTTGCCTATTCCGCGGCTTCCACGTTTTGTTTTAACCCGCAAAATTCGAAGGCTGAGCGGATGGCTACCCTTTCCGCCATCGTCAGGGGTAGCATGGGCCGGCGTACCGTACCGCCAGCCTGACCTAAAAGTTCTTGCCAATATTTTTGTTGCGCTTGCGGTTTTCCCTTAGGCCGCGTCGCCTTTAAGGCTTGCCGCACAGGTTCAAGGCTATCTCGTATCTTGCGCGCCTGCTCAAATTCGCCAGCGAAGGCTAAATCTGTATATTGACGCATGCGTTTGTCAAATTTCGTTTGAATTAAATATGGGGGCGATGAACAAAGATAAAGTCGCCAGCCAAGTTGCTCGATGTTGTCGAGCCACTCGTCTTCCGATGCGGTCGATACGATTAATTTTTCGCCGGCAAGTTCCGTGAGCTTGGTGTAGCACTCTCGGGGAACGCTATATTTAATAGCTACAATATTGGGCAACTCCGAGATGCGTGCACAGAGCTCCGGGCTCATCAGATAGCCGCTATCGGGATGGCTCCACATGGCGATACCAATGTCCACCTGCTCTGAGATATATTTGTAGTACTGGTAGAGAATTTCGTCGTGGTCGGTGACAAAATGCAGCACGGGGGCGTGTACCACAATGTAATCGCCACCTATGCTCTGGGCATGGCGGGCCAGATCCAGAACAACATCTATGTTCTGATCAGAACAGGATAATATAGCCGAGCCCTTGCCGCGGGTTTCCTCCACGGCGATTTCGAAGGTCCGTTTGCGTTCCGATAACGACATAGAAAAGAATTCGCCTTGTTTGCCGGATATGAACAGGCCATCAATTTCAAGTTCATCGATCCAATGCCGAATGTTACGGCGAAAGCCGAATTCATCGATTGAATAGTCGTCGGCGAACGGGGTCAGTGCCGCGGCCCAGATGCCGCGCAT
>CAZDQC010000080.1:0-9863 GCA_964507245.1 uncultured Rhodospirillaceae bacterium | reverse complement strand
GTTTTATCTCGGGGCTCTCCGCCGTCGTAGTGACGCGGGTGGACGTTTGATGCTCCACCGGTCAGTATCACTCCGTCAATATTATCCAGCAAAGTATCCGTATCGACGCCAAAGCCCAAGGCCGGGAGTAGTAACGGCATGGCGCCGCAAATTTCTCTCACCGCTACGACGAACCTGTCGCCGGCCCTATGGCTGGTATGAAATTTTATGTCATCACTATAATTGCAGACAATGACGACGATGCCTCTGGCCTTTTCGTTCAAAGAACGGGGCGCATTGCGGTTGGCGGCGTCTTGTTGTTCATTTTTCATGTCTGTTCGCTATCATGACACCGCTTCGACGACAAGAGTCAGTTAGACCTTGCACGCTGGCGCAGGACAAATCGTTGTACCTTACCGGTGGCTGTGCGCGGCAAAGCATCTATGAATTCGACAGCGCGGGGATATTTGTAGGGAGCGATCGTCGATTTAACGTAATCCTGCAATGCCTGTACTAAATTGTCGTCCGGCTTATGGTTTTCACTTGGGACAATGTAGGCTTTTACAATTTGGCCCCGGTGAGGATCGGGACTGGCGACAACGGCGCAATCGGCAACAGACCCGTGTTCCATCAATACCGCCTCGATTTCAGGACCTGAAATATTGTAGCCAGAGGATATGATCATGTCGTCGGTGCGCGCTTGATACCAGAAATAACCATCTTCATCGAGCACATAACTGTCTCCGGTTAAATTCCAGCCGTTTACTGCATAGCTAGCTTGACGATCAGGATTAGCCATGTACCGGCAGCCCGTGGGCCCGCGCACCGCCAGGCGGCCGATTTCGCCAACAGGTGCTTTATGCCCTGCTTCATCAAGAACTATAGCTTCGAAACCCGGGATAGTCTGTCCGGTAGCACCCGGGCGAATTGCTTGGCCCCTGCCGGCGATGAAAGTATGTAACATTTCGGTAGTGCCGATGCCGTCATGGATGGGCAAGCCCGTTGTGTTATACCAGCTATCCCAGGTAGCTTTCGGTAAAAACTCGCCGGCGGAATTGCAAATCCGCAGGCTGGGAACAGGTGTATCTGCCACCAGGTCGGTCAAGGTACGATACATCGTGGGGGCGGTGAACAGTACTGTCACACCATGCTGGTTAACGGCTTCAATTAAACTTTTGGGGGAGTAACTCTCTATCAACAGGACCGAGGCACCCACAGCCATGGGGAATAGCAGCAGTCCACCCAGACCATAGGTAAAGGCCAGGGGCGGCGTTCCTGCGAAAACGTCCCGGTTGTTGGGTTTGATGACCTGACCGGAAGAGGTCAGGCAAACAGCCATGACGTCTCGGTGAAAATGCATACACGCCTTAGGCGGTCCCGTCGTGCCAGAGGTGAACGCTATGATACAAGTATCGTTGGCCGCGGTATTGATATTTTCGTAGCTTCCTGGTTTCACGGCGGCGAGGGACTCTAATCCGTCTTCGTTAGCGCTGTTGAAACTTACGATTTCTTGCAGAAATTCGGACTCTTCCAATGTCTGCTGTAGTTCGGTCACCAGTTTTTCATCGCACAGGGCAGTTCGAACCTGGGCAAAATCCGCTATATAGGTCAACTCCCGTGACCGCAGCAAAGGCATAGTGGCAACGGCGATGGCTCCTACTTTCATGACAGCAAACCAGCAGGCGGCATACATGGGATTGTTTCCGGATCGCAGCAAAATTCGATTGCCAGGGCGGATGCCGAGGTCATCCACGAGAACATTGGCGATACGATTGGCCTGAGTTAGAAGTTCGTTATAACTCCATGAAATTGTGTCATCAAAGACGGCCCGGGCCTCTCGATTGATTGCGGCCTGGTTATCCAATAATTCTGTGGCGCAGTTGATGCGCTTGGGTAAGGCAGCCAGTTCCGGCAGGCGGGAATAGTCAATATCGGGCCAGTCGGATTTTGGTGGTAGATTGTCAGCGGCGAAATGATCCACGTGGGCAGTCGTATCGCTTGGGGCCTTGGCTTTGGACATTTACTACTGCCTTACACTCTAGGGTTGTCTCTCAACTCCGTCATGGCCATGGTGACGGATACAGTTTCCGAGGGCGGACTAGTGCGACCGTTGAGGTCAAATGCGCGAACGAAATAGCGATACTGCTGGCCAGCGAGGGCCAGCCGATCCACATATCGGCAGCCCTTGACCGCCTCAACACATTGAATGGCACCATAATCATCGGCCCGATAGACATCATATCCGGCAATATTGCCTGTCGAACATTTCGCAGGTGACCAGGCGAGCCTAATTCGACCGTCGGCGCCCGCCACTGATAGCGAGGCACCGGCTTTCGACCATTCGGGGGTATCACCCATAGTTTGTTCATTGGGTGCCTGCAGCTGACCTTTGGGCCACAAAAAACAGGTCACTTTCTTGAAACGTTCGTCCAGGTTTTTGCAAACGTTGCAATAAACGCAGCGTATAATCTCTCCCTCGCGCGCTTGTGTAACCTTCAGGACCCAGTCAGGATCCGTTAGAAGCTGTCGTGCCATGCCGATGAGATCTGCCTGTCCAGTCCGTAGCAAAACTTCTGCCTCCCCCGGCTCTGCGATCTTGCCAGCAGAGATGATGGGAATATGGTGGCCCCGATCGTTGAGATAACGTTTGATGCCGGCCGCGAGATTTACATGAGGCAGGGGCGGGTACCAATCTCCTGGCATACAGCGATCCCCAGAATAGCCAGTATAGGGATAAAGCGGCTGTCCGGGCCGATGTTCGGCATCCTCGAACTTGCCTCCTACGGAAAGAGAAATATAGTCAACGCCTAAATCTGCCATGCGCAAGGCAATTTGCTGCGCTTCAGGTAAGGCATAGCCCCCCTTGATGGCCTCTTCGGCTAGAAAACGGACGCCGATAGGGAAATCGGTGCCGGCCCGGTGCCGGACTTCCGCGAAGACTTCGCCGAACATAGCTAGTCTGCCTTCCAGGGTGTGTCCGCCATATCGATCCTTGCGGGGATTAAGCCGAGAGAGGAACGAGGAGAGGGTGTAAGCATGGGCCGAATGCAACTCGACGCCATCGTATCCGGCCTCCCGGGCACGCAGGGCCGCTAATCCAAAGTCACGAACGATGGCATTGATTTCAGATTGGTTCAGCATATCGAGGGTCTGCCGCCAGCCGGATCGCGCCACCTTCATAAAGTGGATGATCTGCAGTACGACTTTACTATCTGATTCTTCATGCACCCGCTGAACCAATTCCCGGTGGCCAGGAATGAATTCATCATCCGACAACCGCAATAAAGGCCCGGATTTGGACCCGTGCACAGCCGTCGCCTCTACCACAATCAATCCGACCCGGCCTGCCGCATACCGCCCGTAGCGGTCGATGATGTCGTCGTTGACAAAGCCGTCCTCTCCCGACAACCGCGTGACCATAGCGGGTACAACGACCCGGTTCGGCAGAACCATGCCGTTGATGTCTAGAGTTTGTAGCAATTGGTTAGCGCTAGACATCACGCAGTACCTCTCGGGCTAGCGGATATTTTCAGTTTTCCCAGCAAGTGGTGCAGATGACCGATATCGTCTTTGTCTAAACCTTCCAACATGCCGTTGATCCAGCTCTCATGGGCTGGGGTCATGGCATCGAAATGTTTCTTGCCTAGGGCGGTCAAGGCGACACGAGTGCTGCGCCCGTCATCGGGGTCGGGCAGGCGTTCCACTAGGTAATTGCCGACGAGTCTATCCACTAGGCTGGTCAGGTTACCGTTAGAAAGCATCATGCGGTTGGATAGTTCCGTTAGGGTCAATCCGTCGGATGTACGATCCAGCTGTGCCAACAAATCAAAACGAGGCAGTGTTGTGGCAAATTCGTGTCGCAGGCGTCGGCGAATTTCCCCTTCCAACAGATTTATGCAAGTCAAAAACCGCAACCACAGACGCAATTCCGGCTTATCGTCCCCACGGATGTTTCGGTCCAGTTTGGCCTCTGGCCTCACGTTACATCACCTCGCCGCCGGCGACGGCCACGGACTGCCCCGTCACCGCACAGGATGATGGGAGGCAAAGCCAGGCAACAGTAGCTGCTATTTCTTCCGGTTGGACCAGACGTCCTTGCGGATTGCCGCGGGTCAGGATGGCACGGGCCTCGGCCTCGGTCTTTCCTGACTTCTGGATATTCGCGATAGCATTCAGGGCTATCTCCGTCTCAGTATAACCGGGACAAACTGCATTTACTGTTATGGGGCCTTTTGCCAGTTCTATCGCCATGGCACGGGTTAATCCCACAAGAGCGTGTTTCGAGGCTACATACCCAGCAACGAAGGGGTAACCCCGCAGACCTGCTGTCGAGGCAATATTGACGATCCGGCCAAATCCTTTGTTTTGCATTCCGGGTAGGACCGCCTGGGACAACAGAAAGACGGCCTGGACATTGATTGCGAATGTTTGCTCCCAGCTTTTTAATTCTAGCTTATCCAGAGGCGCCGAGGGTGCGATGCCGGCGTTATTGATAAGAATTGTGATTGGCCCAAGGTCATCCCTTGCGGCCTTATGGGATTCGGCGATGGAATCGGGATCTGTAAGATCCATGACCTGTAGGCTTATTGCTGAGGGGCCGATTTTAGAGAGGTGTTTGCGCCGTTGGTTCAGACTTTCTCGGTCGCGCGCAGCTAAGGTTAAATTAACGCCCAATCGGACCAGCTCATCGGCGATTGCGGCGCCGATGCCACGATTGCCACCGGTGACTAAAGCATGTTGTCCAGCAAGGGGTTTTGCCTGCGGATCATGTTGTTTTGGTGAATCCGCTTTACTAGCCGGCTGCATGTTGGCTGATCCTAATTTATTTTAAACTTAAAATAATGCAGCGTACCGAGCAAGCAGTATCAAAAATGCTATGGTGGTTCATCTGGCTAAGATGGAATTATTAACGTCATAGAAATCAACGTGCCCACCGGCCGTCAAGAGGAAGGGACAATGCGAGAGACCTTGGGCGCGATGAAGGCCGCGCAGAGATTGGCGGGCACCCCAAATTTGGCAGTTCGCAATGAACGCCTTTCACGTATTGCAGCCATGGTCAGGACCTATCAAGAGGAAATCGTCGCAGCGGTGGACGAGGATTTTGGCGGACGGGCACGTGAAGAAACTTTGCTTGCGGAGATTTTTACTACGTTGTCGTCCGTTCGTCATGCCCGCAAATATCTACGTCGCTGGATGCGACCCGAGCGCCGGTCATTGGATTTGGCTTTCAGGCCAGCCCGAGCAAAATTGCTACCGCAACCCCTGGGCGTTGTGGGGATAATTTCACCGTGGAATTACCCTTTATACATGGCTACTTCGCCCCTGGTCGGCGCGGTGGCGGCGGGCAATCGGGTTATGGTCAAGCCATCGGAACATACGCCGCGCACTTCCGCTCTAATGGCGAAAATGATTGGCAGGTATTTTGCCGCTGATGAGATTGCTGTGATACAGGGCGGCCGTCGCGTAGGTGAGATGTTTTCGTGCCTGCCGTTCGATCATTTGCTTTATACAGGTTCGGCGAGTGTTGCTCGGAGGATTATGGCGGCGGCAGCCGAAAACCTAACACCGGTTACCTTAGAATTGGGCGGCAAATCGCCGGCGATCATTTCGGAAGACGTGGATTTGAGGACAGCAGCCACCTCCATCGTCCGAGGCAAGTTGTTCAATGCCGGACAAACCTGTGTCGCACCGGATTACGTTCTTCTGCCGCGTAGTATGAGGGATGGTTTCATCGAAGCGGCACTTGCTGCGGCTGCAAATTTCTACCCCACTGTTGGTGATAATAATGACTACAGTGCGATCGTTGATCAGAAGCAATATGATCGAATACAGACCCTGCTTGCCAATGCTGTGGCAGACGGTGCAAATATTTGCACTGTTGGGGAAGGCGCGGGCCGGAAGGTACCATTGACGCTTTTAACAAACACCAATTCTGACATGGCAATACGGCGAGAGGAAATTTTTGGTCCTTTGTTGCCATTGGTAGAATACGAGGACCTGGATGAAGCCATTAACTTGGTGAACGATGGCCCACACCCTTTAGCCTTGTACTTTTATGGCCGGAATGCGGCCACCATAGATCGTGTTCTGAACGAAACTAAGTCGGGGGGAGTGGTCGTGAATGATTGCTTTTTGCATGCGGGTGTGGAGGATCTGCCCTTTGGCGGCGTGGGTGCCTCGGGTATGGGGCAGTATCATGGCCAAGCCGGTTTCGAAACGTTTTCGAAACTGAAACCTGTTTTGTATCAAAGTCGCTGGAACGGTATGTGGCTGCTGTACCCGCCTTATGGCCGCCGCACCAACACCATTATCAATTTGCTACTAAAACGTAAGGCAAAAACATGAAGGATAACGAACGCGCTTTATCTCCTACCGGAGCTGACTTTGTCTCTGGTTCAGGCATTCCGGTTGAACCGGTCAAGGCGATCGAAGGGGCGGCGGAGGCGGGGAACCTAGGCATCAAGCCCTTGATGGTTGGTAACAATGTCTTGTTGATGGAAGCGCATCGGGAAAAAGGGTTGGTTGATCCTGAACACGCACACGGCGATCACGAATCTATTTGTTATCTGGTGCGCGGCCGCATGCGCGTGGTGATTGAGGGTAAGGAATTTATCGCGCAACCTGGTGATGTTTGGAGACATCGGCTCGGCGTTTCTCATTATCATGAGGCACTGGAAGACAGCCTTCAGATCGAAATCAAATCGCCGGCCCGGAAGACTTGGGACTGATCTATGCGGACAGAGCTTTTTTAATCACCGCGCCGCAGTAGTCAACGGCCTCCCGGCAGGCGTGCGATGCGTCGTAAAATTGCATAAAGGCATGAATGGCTCCTTCATAGTTAATTACGTTCACGTCCACACCCGCTGCGGATAAAATTTTGCCGTAGGCCATGCCTTCATCTCGTAGGGGGTCGTATCCAGCAACAATAATTTCCGCTGGGGCGAGCCCGCGGTGGTCGTCGGCTAACAGTGGTGCGTATGTGGGTTCATTGGAGAGATCCTGACCGCCCGAATATTGTTCAATGAACCAGGTAATGTTTTCTTGGGTCAGTAAATACCCGTCTCCAAATGCTGTGTGAGAATGACTATTCATTTCTGGCGCTACAGCAGGATAAATCAAAAGCTGCAAACGCAATATGGGGTCACCTTGGTCACGGGCTGCTATGGCGCAGACCGCTGAAAGATTTCCGCCGGCGCTGTCTCCACCTATTGCTATCCGGGCGGCATCAGCACCTAGTTCGTCAACGTGATCAGCACACCAGTTCATGGCGGCGATGCAGTCATCCCGCCCGGCTGGAAAGGGGTGTTCCGGAGCCAATCTATAGTCGACCGAAACCACGATGCAATCGCCCCGATTAGCTAAACGTCGGCACAAATGGTCGTGAGTGTTCAAATCACCTATTACATAACCTCCACCGTGCAAGTATATGAAAAGGCCAAGTGTTTCGTATCTGCGGTTTTCGCGTGGCCAGTAGATACGTGTGGGGATATGACCAGCAGGGCCTGGAATTATACGGTCTTCGCACCGGTGAATTACTTCGCCTTCGGAGTCGAGTAGATCGACCAGGGCCTGATAACCAGCCCGAGCCTCTTCTAAGGGAATGTCACGATGTGATGGCCGATTAGCCTCTTCGATCATGTCCAAGACCTTTTGTAGATCGGCATCGACTGTCATTAGTCCAAACCCCATTGCTTGAAAAAAGAAAGAGCGACGTGACCTGTTCCCACTAGACGCGGAGCAAACTATTTCGACTAATCAAAAACTCTTCCATCGCGGCCTCAAGGGCGGAAAACGCATCTTCGCTGTGAGCCAAGGAAAGGGTGAACATGCCGCGCGCGGCGGGATAGATACCTTGTGATACCATGTCCATGTGTAGCAGTGGTTTCAATTCGTTGCGGCCTTCAATCGAATCTTCGACGTTACGAATTTCACCCTTGCGAAAATGTGCGGTCATCATGCTGCCCCGGCCGGTGAACTGCATGTCGGCGCCATGTTTGTCTGCCATGTCGTTTAAGGCATTGCGTAAGATATCACCCCGGGCGTTAAAACTCTCTGCGATATCTGCGGTATAGACTTGGGTCAGTCCCGCAAGACCTGCATTCATGGTCAGGACGTTATTATTGAAGGTCCCGGCGTGGGGCCAGGCATCGTCTCTACGCGGGTCAAAACGGTCGATGATATCCGCCCGTCCACCGAAGGCGCCAAATGACATGCCGCCGCCGACATATTTACCCAGGGAAGTCAGGTCCGGCGTAATGCCGAGGACGCCTTGCAGGCCGCCCGAACCTAGCCGGGAAGTCATGACTTCATCGAATATCAGCAAGGCGCCGATCTTTTCCGATTCCACGCGCAACATGTCTAGGAATTCCTGGCTACCCGATATGCAGCCACCGCCGCCTTGCATGGGCTCCACAATGATGCAGGCCAGGTCCATACCTTGTTCACGGATTAGGTCCCGGCATTTGTTAGTGTCGTTGTAAGTGCCCTTCACATAAGGAAACGGCGCGTTTAGAGGAGAACCGCCCGGTGCGAAATAAAATACGCTGCCATGATAACCACCCGACATGACCATGACGCCAGTACGCTGGGTAAAGGCACGGGCGGCTGAGACCGCCATCAAGTTGGCTTCTGTGCCGGAATTGGTGAAGCGGACCCTTTCGATGCTAGAGAAACGTTCCACGATTGCGCTGGCCAATTCGGCTTCCGCCTGGTTTTGTCCGCCCATGACGATGCCATTGTCCAAGGTGTGATCGATTGCGGCACGTATAATCGGATGCGAATGGCCAAACAGACCGGCCGTGTATTCGCCTAGAAAATCGGTATAACAGTGGCCGTCTAGGTCCCACAAATGACAGCCCTCTCCCCTTACCATTGTTAAAGGAAAGGGTGGATAGAACAGCACGGTCCGCGTATTTCCACCAGGCAAGAAATTGGTGGCTTTGTCTAATTGCGCCCGACTTTTGGGATTTTCGGCGGTAAAACGCGCCTGTGCCTCGGCAACGGCGGAGGCGATATCGGTATTGGTTGGGGTGTTCAAAGGATTATCCGTTAGGCAAATGTCTTAAAGGTGATCATGGTAAAGGTGTCCTTTACCCCCGGCAATGTCTGGATGCAATCGGTGACAAAATGCCCTATATCTGCGCCGTCATCTAGGTAGCATTTCATCATCAGGTCATATTGGCCCGAAATCGAGTAAACCTCCGAGATCAAATTGGTGCCTTCTACAGCTGCGGATGCCACATTGTAGGTTTTGCCTAGTTCACACTTAGCTAATACGAAAATAGTTTGCATGGCCTCTTCTCCATCATCAGGACCAATTTCTAAGTTATTTTTTTCGTTTCGTGTCGCGGGTCAGGAAGGCCGGGACATGATCACCCAAGCCGGTCACGGGTGATTTTTTGTCACCCAGTGGTTTCTCCTTCCGGCCGTTCCGTTCCCGGCGGCTTCGACGATGCCCAGAACTCGTTTGTCCTTCGCCAACTTCATTATCTTTAGTAAGACTTGGTTTCCGGCCGCCAGAATTTGGGTTACGGCGCCGGCCTCTCCGTTTTGGTTTCTCCCGATCAGCTTGAACTGATGCGTCCTCCACTTCATGGGGTGAGGTGTAGATGGTCGGTTTTCCTGTCGCTGTTACCTCTCCGTCTTTTGGTGGTGTATTTGCGGTCCCGTTGTCGGGATCGTATCGGGGTATGGGTTTGCCAATCAGTTTCTCCACAGCAATCAAGAATTTGCTGTCCTCTTCTGTAGCCAAGGTTAGAGACCGACCCGGCATGCCCGCCCGTCCCGTACGGCCAATGCGGTGCACGTAGTCTTCTGCGTGGATGGGCACGTCGTATAGAAAGACGTGGCTCAGACCTTGGATATCCAGGCCGCGGGCCGCGACG
>CAZDQC010000079.1:8934-16059 GCA_964507245.1 uncultured Rhodospirillaceae bacterium | reverse complement strand
TTAAGGACGACATCTATCCCATCATTCGTTCCAATACCCATGACGTTTCGGCCATGTGTATAGATACTGCGCCCTCGGATCTTAACCTGCGCCGCATGCAAGGTTTCCTGGGCCGGAGCGACAATATGGTAAAATTGCGTGGCATCAATGTTTTCCCCCAGGGGATCGGAGCGATGCTGGCAGATCAGCCGGAATTTGCAGGCGAGTATATTTGCCACGTCCGCCGGGATCACAATGGCCGGGACGAAATGACAGTTACAATTGAGGTTTCAGATAGAAATACCAATTTGGGCGATACCTTTAGACATATCCTACGTGAGAAGATAGGTGTTGCCGTGGACGTGATGCTCACCGATCCGGGTGTCTTAGCTAGCCAAACCGGCATAGAAAGCCGGCAAAAACCAATCCGCTTGATCGATGAACGGTTCCCCTGACATCCAACATTAACAGGGGACAAACCGAGCTGGCTCTGAAAAACCATACGAAAGTCCCTATCGGATCTAAATATTTTTGTAATTCAGATTCCTGCACTATTGGAACGCCGGCACAACATCATGAGTGAGGATACTCAGGCTGGTTTTGACTTGGTCGACTGACAGCATACCGCCAGCGTTCATTTCCGCGGTGATACCGTTGATGCCTAGAACCTCATGCCATTCATGAAAACGGTCAACCAGACGGGGAGCGGAGCCGAAGGCCACGCGGTCACGCAGGATGTCGTCATAGGATAGAGCGGATAGAGTGGCAGCTGTGTTCCGCTGTACCGCCCTACCACCCTTGGGACTGGCCGCGGCAACTAGGCGCGCCTGCCGTTCGAAATAATAGATGATGTTTTCCCGTGGTTCTTCCAGCGCGGCAGCGTCCGTCTTTGCGGCATAGAGGGGTACCCGCAGATAGACGCTGCCCACGCCGGGATGTCCGCGGTCCTGCCAGGTCTCGCGATAGTGGCGGATATTCCTCGCTAACTCTCCCAAGCCATCGCCGCGCAGGCCGACGAACAATGGCAGCCCCCGTTCCGCTACCGCTTGAAAGGTTTCTGACGAAGTCGCCGCCATACGCAAGGGCGGATGTGGCTGTTGCACTGGCTGGGGTACTACCAGGGCCTCGTTTACGCCATAGAAATCGCCTTCATAGGAAAAGGCATCTCCGCGCCAGGCCAGTTGCAAGATATCCAGCGCCTCGTCGAAACGCCCCTGACTTTCCCCATAGTCAATGTTGAAGGCTTCGTAGGAGCGGACAAATCCACTGCGTCCGATGCCAAAATCCAGTCGACCATTGCTCAACTGATCGACCGTGGCTGCCTCTTCTGCGATTCGCAAGGGATTGTTCAGGGGTAGGACATAGACTGCCAGACCAATACGCAGCCGTTTCGTGCGGGCCGCGATAGCTCCCGCCACCACAATTGGCGCGGAAAGCATGGATCTTTGCGGTGAAAAATGAAATTCGGACAGCCAAGCACTATCGAGCCCCCAAGCCTCAGCGGCATCCACTAGGTCCAACCCTTCGTGAAAGGCCGTTGTCTGGGTACTGTCAGGGCGCGGTCCGAACTCCATGAACATCCCAAAATGCATAGGCGGAGGTTACACGTAAAATTGACAGGTGGAAATTCGAGGGTGCTAGCATTGTTCGGGACTGAGATTAGGCCTTATTCAATTACCAAACCGTCCTTCATCATCTCAACTCGATCTATCTTTTTAAGAAATTTTATCAAATTTGAAACTATCAATGCCTAAAACACTCCCTTTTCCCGCATCGCCCCGAGTTCATCGTCGCTATATCCCACTTTCCGCAGGTTGGCTTCGGTATGTTCTCCCAGGCCAGGCAGGTCGAATATCAACTGGCCCGGCTCATCCCGGAACTTCATGGGAATGCCGATGTGTTCCCAGCCCTGCTCATCCTCGATGATCATTTCGCGATGGCGAGCCTGGGGATCGTCCGCGCCTTGCCGGAGGTCGTTGATAGGAGCGAAGGCTGCGTCGACGTCCTCGAACCAGTCAATCCAATACGCTTGGGTTTGCGAGATGAATGTTTCCGTTAGGAACTCCTTAGCCGGGTTCTGGTTGGGTCCCGGGGGCGGTTCGCAGACCGGAATCAAATCCGGACGACCCATTTTGTTCAAGATGGCGGCAGCGAAATGCATCTCTGCTCCGCCTAACACGATATGCTTACCATCTTTGGTTTCATAAATACGGTACATGGCGTTGCCACCCCAACTGCGTTCGTCCTTGGGCTTAGGCGGCCGTTTTTCGGCAAAGACAGGTCCAAAGTTGTTGGGCATTGCAGCGATCACGCTGTCCATCATAGCCATGTCGATGTAATCACCCTTTCCTGTATCCTTTCGTCGGTAGAGTGCCATCAAAACCGCCGACAGACCCATCATGGATGTGAGCATATCCGCGTTGGCCAGGCCGGGAATAGCCGGCTTATTATCGAAGCCTAAGTTAACGCTCAAAATTCCTGCGTACGCTTGGGTTGCCATATCGTGGGCTGGTTTTTTCGCGTACGGCCCATCCTGGCCGAATGCCGACAACGAAGCATAGACAATTGATGGATTGCGCTTGGCTACTGCGTCGTAACCGACGCCCAATCGATCGACGACGCCGGGTCGGAAGGCTTCGATCATCACATCACAGGATTCGGCCAGGCGCAGGGCGGCTTCCAGGCCTTCCTCCGTCTTCAAATTCAACTGCACGCTCTGTTTGTTTCGATGAGTGTTGGCGAAAAACACGGTGACGCCATCACGCTGGGCGCCGATCACCCGGTTCGGTTCACCGCCGTTGATCGGCTCTAGCTTGATAACTTCGGCGCCGTGGTCTGCCATCATCTGAGTCAGCAACGGCCCGGGTAGAAAGAGGGAGAGGTCTAGGACGCGGATTCCTTCGAGTTTCATGGTTAGAAATTCCTAGATGGCGTGGTTCTTGCGAAGTTCTACGATGTCAGAGGATGAATACCCCAATTCCCCCAGGATGTCTTTGGTGTCGGCGCCCAACTTCGGCCCCGGCCGGTCTGGGATGAGTTCGCCTAGACGAATGGGGTTGTTTAGGAGTTTCAAGTCTGGCCGGTCGGGATGGTTTACACTCTGTACCCCGCCCCGATCCCGGAAGTAGGGATTGTTCAAGGCCGTTGACAGATCGTTGACTGGGCCGGATGGGACCTGGCCAGCAAAGGCATCCAGCCAGTGGGCTGTGGAATTTTTGATTAGCACTCGATCCAGCATAAGTGTTAATTCATCTCTGTTTTCGTGACGGCCTTCATAGCCCTGGAAGCGAGGGTCGTCCTTCCACTCAGGTTGATCAACGATATCGCACAGGGCGAACCAGAATTTCTCGGTCTGAGCCATGATGAATATCCAGCCGTCCTGGGTGCGATATAGTTGGGACGGTACAATGAATGGATGACCCGAACGCGGCAGCCGTTCTGTTACATCTCCTTGGTTCAAGTACCACACCGCTGGATAACTTAACTGATGCATGGCCACGTCGTAGAGCGAGATTTCAAGATCTCGGCCCTTGCCCGTTTGCTTGGCCTGGTTAATCCCTGCCAAGAGGGCTAGGCATGAGGTCACACCTGTCATGTAATCGACGATAGACAGACCCATGCGCGCGGGTGGGCCGTCGGGCTCGCCGCTTAATCCTAGAAAGCCAGCTTCGGCCTGCATTAGAAAGTCATAGCCAGGCCAACTAGCCCGCTCACCCTCGTTGCCATAGGCGGAGACATGTGCGCAGACAATAGCTGGATTATATTCCAAAAGGTCTGCGTGTCTTAGGCCAAGCTTTTTTGGTTGATCGCCTCGGAGGTTGTTAATCAAACCGTCGGCAGTGGCCACCAGTTTCTGGAACACTGTCTTACCATCTGGATGTTTCAGATCCAGGCTCAAGGAACGTTTATTTCGGTTAAAGGCCTGGAAAAATTGGCTGTCGGCTTCCCCTAAATGATGAGGCCCCACGTGACGGGAGACGTCACCCCCTGTTTTTCGGTTCTCGATCTTGATCAGATCTGCACCCAGGTCGGCCAGAAACCCGGTGCCATAGGGTCCGGCACCATAATGTTCGATGGCGATGACCCGCAGACCCTCGAGAGGAAGGCTCACACCGGGTTTCTTTCTACCAACTGCCGAGCAATGATAATGCGTTGCATCTCATTGGTGCCTTCGCCGATGCACATTAAAGGCGCGTCGCGGTAGTAGCGTTCCACATGAAATTCTTTGGAATAGCCGTAGGCGCCATGGATTCGCATGCATTCGGTCGCGTTTTCCAGCGCAGATTCTGAAGCGAACAGCTTTGCCATGCCCGCCTCCATATCGCAGCGCTCTCCTTTGTCATATGCGGTGGCTGCACTTTCCACCAGAAGACGCGCTGCCTCGCAGCGGGTGGCCATGTCTCCTAGCTTCGTCTGAATTGCCTGATGCTGGCAAATCGGTTTGCCCATTGTCTCCCGCACTTGCGAGTAGGCCGTGGCGTCCTTTAAGGCCGCATTCGCAATGCCTACGCCCCGCGCGGCCACATTAATGCGACCCAGTTCCAGTCCGCCGACCGCATGGCGAAAGCCAAAGCCTTCCTCTCCTCCGATCAAGCGGTTTGCAGGGATGCGGTAATCTTCGAAGATTAATTCAGCACTATCAATGCCCTTGTATCCTAATTTCTCAAGTTTTCGGCCCACGGTGAAACCAGGGCCCTTTTCGGCGATAAACAAGGAGGTTCCCTTGTGTCGGGGTTGGGCGTCGGGGTCCGTTTTTACCAGCAATGCGACACAGCCGCCTTCGATGCCGTTAGAGATCCAGGTTTTGGTGCCGTTGATGACGTAATCGTCACCGTCGGGCACGGCGCGGGTGCGGATGGCCTGCAAATCGGTGCCGCAATTGGGCTCAGTCAATGCCAAGGCGCCCCTCAGCTCCCCCGTGGCAAAGCGGGGGAGAAAGGTTCGTTTTTGTTCTTCGGTGCCGAAACGCTCCACTGCCGCTGACATGATCAGGTGAGAATTGAAAATGCCGCTCAGGCTCATCCAAACCTCGGATACGGCGGTGACAATTTTGGCATAGGTACCTGCGGGCAAACCCATCCCACCGTATTCCTGGCCTATGGTAGCGCCGAACAGGCCGAGGTCCTTCATCTGCTCAACCATTTCGTGGGGGTAATCGTCGGCGTGCTCTAGTTCCAGGACCTTATCGCGGACGTCTCGGTCCAGCCATTTTTGCACGGTATCTAGCAATTGCTGTTCGTCTTCCCGTGTGATGATTTCGCCGACCCGGCTGGTTAATGTTTCACTCATCCCTATTCTCCGTTTTCTGCAGCCAGCACCTTGTCATCGACACTGTGACCCCGCTTAGGGACCAACACAATACGCTGGTATTTCATGACCAGGCTGCCATCCTGTTTGTGCGCCCTCGTTTCTACGGTGACCATGCCTTGTGTGGGCCGGGATTTTGACATCCGTTTCTCCTTTACTTCTGATTCTGCATATAGGGTATCGCCATTGAAGACAGGTGCTGGCATGGAAATATCGGTCCAGCCCAAGTTAGCGATGGCTTTTTGACTGACATCGGAAACACTCATCCCGGCGACCAACGCCAGAGTGAAGGCAGAATTGACAATGGGCTTTCCGAATTCGCTGTGTTTGGCGTATTCTGCGTCGAAATGCAGAGGGTGCTGGTTCATGGTAAGCAAGGTGAACCAAGTATTATCAGCCTCGGAAATGGTACGGCCTGGTCGATGTTCATACACATCCCCGATTTTGAAATCCTCAAAATAGCGGCCGAATGTCTCGCGATAGCGGTTCTCACCTGTTTGTACGGCACCGTCTCTCATGTCAACGCCTCCTCATCGATATGCACAATTTTCTCCATTCTCTTGGCGCGGAGGCTTTTGGTCAATGTGGTCTATGGTGTTGGGTGAAGGTTCCGTTATAAAGGCGCCAAGCGCAGATAGAATAGGAGCCGGTCGTCGCCGGATGTACAATGGAACTTTCCTTCACTGATGACCAGATTGCCGTACGCGATGCCATCGCTAAGCTGTGCGAAAAATATGATGACGCCTATTGGCTGGAACGGGACACGGACGGCCAATTTCCGGAGGATTTTGTCAAAGATATGGCTGACGGAGGTTGGTTAGGCATCGCCATGCCTGAAGAATTTGGTGGCTCCGGCCTTGGCGTGATTGAGGCCGCTTTGATGATGCAGACAATTGCAGAATCTGGTGCAGGTTTTTCCGGTGCTTCGGCAGTGCATATAAATATCTTCGGTCCTCATCCTTTGGTGGTGCATGGCACGGATGAACAGAAGCAAAAACATCTGCCAGCGCTGATTGCTGGCAAGGACCGAAGTTGTTTTGGCGTAACCGAACCCAATGCTGGCCTAGATACCACTCGCATTGAAACCAGAGCTGTGCGGAAGGGAGATCATTATATAGTCAATGGCCGCAAAATGTGGACCTCCACTGCCCAAACAGCCAATAAGATTTTGCTACTTGCTCGAACCACGCCTCGTGAAGAGGGAAAGAAACCCACCGATGGCATTACAATGTTCTATACGGACTTTAACCGGGAATATTGCGAAGCCCATGTAATCGAGAAGATGGGACGCAAGGCTGTGGATTCCAACGCTACATTTTACGACAACCTACCGGTGCCGGTGGAAGATCGAGTCGGCGAGGAAGGCAAGGGATTTTATTACATTCTGGATGGCCTCAACCCTGAACGAATTCTAGTCGCCTCGGAAAGTGTCGGCCTAGGTCGCGCCGCATTACGGAAGGCGGTGGCGTATGCCAATGAGCGTGTCGTATTCGACCGGCCTATCGGCCAGAACCAGGCGATTCAGCACCCGCTGGCTGATGCCTGGGCGCATCTCGAGGCAGCCGACGCCATGACCTGGCGTGCGGCTGCCCTGTACGATGCAGGGGAGCCCTGCGGGGCGGAAGCTAATGCGGCTAAATACCTTGCGGCCGAAGCCTGCTTCACCGCTTGTGAACGGGCTGTGATGACCCATGGCGGCATGGGCTATGCCAAGGAATTTCACGTGGAACGCTACCTGCGGGAAAGCTTCATCTCCCGCATCGCTCCCGTAAGCCGCGAAATGATTCTCAACTTCATCGGGCAGCATGTACTAAAAATGCCTCGTTCTTATTAATTTCA
>CAZDQC010000079.1:0-8834 GCA_964507245.1 uncultured Rhodospirillaceae bacterium | reverse complement strand
CCACGCAGCTCTGATACAGGAGGCAAATCACCAACCTCTGGCATCAGTGAGAACACAGATATGAGCAAAGCCGCATTAATTGAGCGCGTCGCTAAAAAAGGCAAACTCTCGAAAGCCGCAGCCGGTCGTACCGTATCCCTCGTTTTGGGTGAGATGGAAGCTGGCCTGAAGGCTTCGAAAAAGGAAGGCAAATATTCCGTCGGCACATTTGGCTCCTTTACGGTCTCGAAACGGAAGGCCCGCAAGGGACGTAATCCGCAGACTGGCGAAGCGATTAGGATCAAGGCATCCAAGGTTTTGAAATTTAGGCCAGCCGCCCAGTTGAAGAAAGCAGCCGGCTGCTAGCTAACTGTTGCTGGCGCCTGTGCGTCAGAAGCTGGTAACTGTTAAAAAGGGGGTCCCCGGCATTGCCGTGGGCCCCTAACTATTTCAAAGGAACAACCATGAACCAGATGAACGGCGCCGAGGCCCTGGTGCATATGCTACATGGTCATGGCGTGAATTACATATTCGGCCTTTGCGGAGACACTTCGCTGCCCTTTTACGACGCGTTGCACCGTCTGAACCATGGTATGATCCATATCCTCAGCCGAGACGAACGTTCGGCCGCCTATATGGCGGACGGATATGCCCGAGTCTCCGGCAAAGTAGGCGTTTGCGAGGGGCCATCAGGGGGTGGTGCGACCTATATCGCCCCTGGCCTCGTGGAGGCGAATGAAAGCTCCATTCCCATTTTAGCTATTACTACGGATATTGGCGTTGGTTCACGGGGGCGGTATGCCTTAACGGAAATGGACCAATCCGCTTTATTCCGGCCCCTGACAAAATGGAATGGGGTCATCGAACGTTCCGAGGATGTACCAAAGATGCTGCGCACCGCGTTCCGGGAAATGACTACTGGCCGGCCCGGGGCGGCGCATCTTGCTCTGCCTTTCGACGTGCAGAATGGCCCCGTCGACCCAGCTGACATCTGGCACGATGAAGATCTAGGCTACTATCCCGCCTGGCCCACGGGTCCTGATCCGGCGGCCGTTGCGAGGATGGTACAAGTGATACTGGCGGCGGGGAATCCCGTCATCGTCTGCGGGGGCGGCGTTATCCTGGCCGGTGCCGAAGGAGGCCTGATCCGTCTAGCGGAACAGCTTGAAATCCCCGTTGCCACTACTATCAGCGGCAAGGGATCTATTCCGGAAGACCATCCCCTGGCGATCGGTGTCGTCGGTAGCAATGGTGGGGTGCCGGAAACCCGTTGTTTCATGAAAAAAGCAGATTTGATCCTATTAATTGGCTGTCGGGCTGGTTCGGTCACTACAGAACGATGGCGTTATCCGACGCCTGGCGCGGTCAAAATTGCCCATATTGACAGCGATCCCAGTGTTATCGGCGCCAACTATCCGACCGAGGTGGCCATGGTGGGTGATGCGAAATTGGCTCTGGCTGCCTTGAATGCCAAGATTGGTGCACCAACGCCGCCCACCCGTGACTTGAACGAAGCCGCCGTTGCTGCCGCTAAGACCGCTAAATTCGAGACTTTCCATGCCCTAGCCAGAAGCGAGGAACGGCCAATTCGGCCTGAACGCCTGATCGCCGCATTGTCAGAGCTGCTAGACGACAGCGCCGTGATCATTGCTGATCCCGGCACCCCTTGTCCTTATCTTTCGGCCTACTATCCAGTGTTGCGGTCGGGCCGGCAGTTTTTCTCGAATCGGGCTCATGGCGCCCTGGGTTATTCTCTGCCTGCGTCGGTTGGGGCCCATTATGGCCGTCCGGGCTCCAAAGTAGTCGCCGTCATGGGCGATGGCAGTTTTGGCTTCAACGCCGGGGAATTGGAGACTGTGGTGCGCCTAGGTCTGCCGATTACTTTCGTCGTAGTAACCAACGGCGTTTTCGGCTGGATTAAGGCGGGACAGAAATCCGGCTTCGAAGAGCGGTATTTCTCAGTCGATTTCTCGGTTACTGATCACGCACGTTTGGCGGAGGTGTACGGGCTGAAAACCTGGCGGGTCGAAGATCCTTGCGAACTAAGGGGCAAATTGGCGGACGCTTTGAACTGTTCCGGCCCGGCTTTGATAGATGTAATATGCCAGCCCTTGCAGGACGCCAATGCGCCGGTCAGCGAATGGGTGGCCTAACGTACAGTTTTTGGGGGATACCAGCGGTTCCTTGACTGGGATACAGACGCGGTACAATGCCTTTGGCAGGTTCCTGACCGCCAACAAATTTTTGGCCGCAGACACCGCAACGAACGCCACGCAGATGGGACCTGCCAGTGTCAATCTAAGGGGATTTGTCAGACGATTTCGTGTATTAGGAGCTCGGCCTCTAACCCGCCACAAGGTCTCTGGCAATGACCAGTTTTTGAATATCGTTGGTGCCCTCATATATGCGCGCCCCGCGAACCCCGCGATAAATCCGTTCCACGGGGAAATCTTGCAAATAGCCATAGCCACCTAGAGTTTGAATGGCATCGGAACAAACTGCCTCTGCCATATCTGTTGCAAACAATTTTGCCATAGAGGCTTCCTTCAAACACTTTTCGCCGGCGCTGCGCAGAGCGGCGGCATGCCAGACTAGTTGTCGTGTGGCCTCGATCTGGGTCGCCATGTCCGCCAAACGAAACGCCACTGCCTGATGCTCGAAAATGGGTTTGCCAAAGGCTTTCCGCTCTTGCGCATATTGTAATGCCGCTTCGTAGGCAGCCCGTGCCATGCCCAAAGCCTGGGCTGCAATACCGATGCGCCCACCTTCCAAATTGCTTAAGGCAATGCGATATCCTTGCCCCTCCTCTCCCAATAGCGCTTCAAGAGGTACCCGCAAATCATTGAACGCTAATTGTGCGGTGTCGGATGCATTTTGGCCCATTTTTTTCTCCACACGCACCACATCGTATCCTGGAGTGTCGGTAGGCACCACAAATGCGGAAATTCCTTTGCTGCCCAATTCCGGATCAGTCACGGCAAAAACGAGAGTCAAGTCCGCATTTTTGCCGGTAGTGATAAACTGCTTGCCGCCATTAATTACGTATCCGTCCCCGTCGCACACGGACCGGGTGGTAAGGGCGCCTGCGTCCGAACCGCCCTTGGCCTCTGTCAGGGCGAAGGCGGACAACATCTCTCCCTGAGCCAAAGGCCGTAAATAACGTTCCTTTTGTGTCTGCGTCCCGTATTCCAGGATGGGCATGCAGCCGACAGAATTATGGCCACTCATGACGATGGCAACGGCTCCGTCCCCAGCGGCGATTTCCTCCAGCGCCATGGCATAGGTGACATAGTCCAGGCCCGCTCCGCCCCACTCCTGAGGCACGGTCATGCCCATGAGGCCTAGTTTACCCATGGCCTTGAATACGTCGGAAGGAAACCGAGCCTGATCCTCCCATTCCGCGGCAAACGGTGCGATTTGTTTCATGGCAAAGGTGCGCGCCATGTCGCGGATCAAGACCTGTTCTTCGGTGGGGATCATGCCGGTGCTATCCTTAGTTAGCGTGACGTTCATGGCTTGCCCGATAAGGCCTACGAAATTGCCGTTTCGAAATCTTCTGAGACGAATTGCGTGCCTGATTGGTCATCTTGTTCTTCGGACGGGATTAACCATGCATGGTCAGTCCGCCGGAGACAGAAATAGTCTGTCCGGTAATATAACTGGCATCGTCTGACAGGAAGAAACTTACCAGACCAGGATAATCTTCTGGCTCAGCTACGCGTCGCATGGGGACGGCCCGTTCTAGCGCGGCGACCAGTTTAGGCCCCTGCTCCGCCAGCAACGGCGTATTCGTGGGGCCAGGGCAGATGGTATTAAGTGTGACGCCCTTGCGTGCTAACTCACGGCTCATGGTCTTGGAAAAAGCGATCAATCCGCCCTTGCACGCGGCGTATACCGCCTCGCCAGAGGAGCCAACCCGTCCTGCATCAGAAGAAATATTAACCACTTTGCCGACGCCGCGGTCGGCCATGCCCTTGAGGACCACATGGCAAAGATTAAGAGGGCCATAAAGGTTGATGGCCACGACTTTGTGCCAAAGCTCTAAATCCGTGTCTAGGAATGGCATGGATTTATCCCACCCGGCATTGTTCACTAAGCCGTCCACTAGTCCCCAATCGCTTTCAAAAGCGGTAACTGCGTTGGCAACGGCATCGTAGTCACTGATATCAAGGGTATAGCTTTCGGCTGCTCCGCCTGCTGCCCGGATTTTTTCAACCACGCTGTTGGCGCCGTCGCCGTTCAAGTCAAAAATGCCCACATTGCAGCCTTCTTCGCCTAGGCGCAGGCTGATCGCCTGGCCGATGCCACTGGCTCCGCCGGTGAGAACCACGTTCTTGCCCTTTAATCCACGCATTGTGCTAATTCCCTTCCTTCCAAAAAATGTGCTTGTCAGAAGGATAAAAGCAAAACCTTGGGCGAGTCTCGAATTTGTTAAGGTCTGCTTCAATTGACCGCATAATGGGACCCAGGCATCGGGACCGTAGATAACGGTCTTTTGCCTTTTCGGCATGACCGTCCGCTAGTTCACTATGCCTATGTGCGTGGGGCCGGGCACTTCTTGAGGTGCTATGCACTCAGTTAGTTTTCGGCGCTTGCGCCATTTGTTTCACCGAACTGCAAAGGCGTCCAGCTACGAACAACTGGGGATGTAGAATAGCCTCTGCCGGGGCCATCACCAGTGGTGATCTTCACGCCAGGGTTATGTTTCTATGCTCGAAATTTTTACTGAGTGATTCTCCGAAGGTAGATCTAAAAAAAGCCCTGGCCAGTCATCGAAGTCGATCACCCTAACCCGACGACAGATAACAATCCGGCCCTTGTCATAGATTAATGCAGTCCCTTGCACCAATAGATAGGCGGTGTATGTTGCGGCCTTCTGAATTCAACAATACAGCCAATGCAATGGCGAGCGATGCGTGTCCGAGAGCGATGGAGGTAAAAATAGGCCATGACAGATCAAATAACATCCGGCGAAATGCTTAAGCACAAGGTGATTCTGGTGACTGGTGCGGGGCGCGGCGTGGGTCGCGACATCGCCCTTTTGTGTGCCGCGCAAGGCGCGAAGGTCATCGTCAACGACTTAGGTGGTGAGGCAGATGGGGAAGGTGAGGATAAGTCGCCAGCCATGGAAGTTGTCGGTGATATCAAAGAAGCTGGCGGAGAAGCGGCAGCCAACTATGGTTCTGTCGCCGAATTTGGCTCGGCAGAGGCCATGGTGCAGCAAGCCATCGACACCTATGGCCAGATCGATGGTGTCGTCAACAATGCCGGCATCCTCCGCGACGTGATTTTTCACAAAATGACGGAAGAAGAATGGGATATTGTCATCGCTGTGCATTTGAAGGGTTGCTTCAATGTTGCCCGCGCCGCCGCGGCCCATTTTCGCGAGCAGGGCAGCGGTTCGTTTGTGCATATGACTTCTACTTCGGGCCTGATAGGTAACTTCGGCCAAGCGAATTACGCTGCTGCCAAGTTGGGCATCGCCGGTCTGTCAAAGTCTTTGGCCCTGGATATGAACCGTTTTGGCGTTCGTTCCAACTGCATATCGCCCTTTGCCTGGAGTCGACTAATCGGCACAATTCCCATATCCAACGAAGCCGAAGCAGCTCGTGTCGAGAAGATCAAAGCCATGACCCCGGCTAAGATTGCGCCCATGGCGGCCTATCTGTTATCGGATGCTGCGGCAGATGTCTCTGGACAGATTTTCGGCGTGCGTCACAACGAAATCTTCCTGTTCAGCCAGCCTCGCCCCGTGCGCTCTGTGCAGCGGTCCGAGGGCTGGACGCCAGAAACTATCGCCGAACACGGCATTCCGGCCGTAAAAGCCCACTTCACGCCTCTGGACCGTAGTGGTGACGTCTTTAGCTGGGATCCCGTATGAGCTCAATAATATACCTGAACAATAGGCGCAAAATTTGATTTGGGCCGAGCAACGGTTTGTATATTTGGAGAGTTTGCACAATTGTGGATCACACACGAAGAAGGTATGTGGGTCCTACCAACTGTGGGCCAGGTCATAGTAATGGGATTCTTGCCTCCGGTTTCTGCCAGTTGACTATGGGATCATCTTGTATGTCACAATTTCCGACTGCCTTGCCCCCTGGGCTGGCTTTCCTGTTGTAAACTGGACTGAATAAATTAGAGGAGCCGAACATGCGAGCGAACAACGTCAAAGACATCTGGGCCAATGGTGGCCGTGTGGTCAACGGCTGGCTGGCTATTCCAAGCTCGTTTTCGGCGGAAGTTATGACCCACGCCGGTTTCGACAGCATCACTGTGGACATGCAGCATGGCATGGTGGATTTTCAAGCATCGCTACCCATGTTGCAGGCCATCTCACAATTGGATGTTACGCCTATGGTGCGCGTCCCCTGGAACGATCCGATCCCCATCATGAAGGCTTTAGACGCCGGTGCTTATGGCATCGTCTGTCCCATGATAAACAATCGGGAAGAGGCGGAGCGTTTTGTAAGCGCCTGTCGTTATGGTCCCGATGGATTCCGCAGTTTTGGTCCTGCCCGAGCGGCTATGTATGGCGGTGTCGATTACGCTGAAAAAGCCAACGAAACCATCATTACACTGGCCATGATCGAAACAAAGGAAGCCATGGGCAATCTTGATGAAATTATGAGCACCCCTGGCCTGGACGCAATTTATGTGGGGCCAGCCGATCTGTCTATTGGCCTAGGATACGCCCCCTCGGGAGATCCGACGGAACCGGATGTGTTGCTAGCCTTTGCCGAAATTTTGGCAGCTGCTAAAAAGCACGGCGTCGTGGCCTGTAGCCATACGGCCGGCGGCGAAATGGCTAATCGGTTGTTCGAGCAGGGCTTCCAGCTTTGCACCATCGCCAACGATACCCGTCTTTTAGCCATGAAGGCAGCCGAAGAAATCGCTGCCGCTCGGGGTAAATAAGCCATGGCGAAACTGCTACTGGCCGGTCAGTTTCATCCGGACGTCCAGACATTGCTGGCGGATCGTCCGGATGTGGAGGTGGAAATCTTGGTGGAGCCCACCGAACAACAGCTGATTGATGCCATGCCTGGCGTAGATGGCCTGGTCCTGCGCACCACGACATTTGGTGCGGAAGCTTGCGCCAAGGCAGACCGGTTAAAGGTCATCTCCCGCCACGGCGTGGGTTATGACAACGTAGACGTAGAAGCGGCTACTGCCCATGGTCTGCCTGTGGCAGTTGTGGGCGAGGCAAACTCAAATGCGGTATGTGAACATGCCTTTATGTTGATGTTGGCCACTATGAAAGATGCTCTGTTGTCGGACCGGGATACCCGCAAGGCCGACTATAGCCGTCGTGGCGCTGCTACAGCGGGTGAGGTTTCAGGAAAGACTATCCTGATCGTGGGTTTTGGACGCATAGGCACCCGCATGGCTCGACGCTGCGCAGCCTTTGACATGAGTGTTATTGTCGCAGACCCCTATGTACCCCGGCGGGTGGTCCAGGGCCATGGCTATGAATATGTCGAAGATTTCCGCGACGCCCTGGATAGGGCTGATATAATCTCCTTGCATCGCCCCGGCAACCATGACGGCAGCCCGGTCATGGCCGGCCAGGAATTCTCCCGCATGCGGGACGGCGCAATCCTGATCAATACGGCTCGTGGTACTTTGTTGGATGAAGATGCGCTCTACCAAGCGTTGACCAATGGCCCCCTGGCGGCAGCGGGTTTGGACGTGACGCGCATGGAACCTCCCGATCCCGAACTGCCCCTATTGCAACTAAACAATGTTTTATTCAGCCCCCACATCGCCGGCATTACACGGGAAGCCTTCCGAGCTATGGGTATGCAGGCAGTGCAAAATTGCCTGGACGCCTTTGACGGTAAGCTGGACAACTACTTTTTGGTCAATCCAGAAGTGCTAGACGACCGAAATGCCTGAATTACCATTTCCCATTGATAAGGACGGTGTCTGGATCGAAATTTTGGGCCCACCGAATGTAGCGCCGGCCTTGTATCTGGATCGCGATGGTGTGGTGGTGGTGGAGACCCACTATCTGCATGAGGTTGAAAAAACCCAGTTAATCCCTGGCGCTGGCGAGACTATTGCCTTGGCCAACCGGCGTGGCCTGCATGTGGTCCTCGTCACTAACCAATCCGGAATTGGACGCGGCCTTTATGACTGGGCGGCCTTCTTCGCCGTGCAGGAAAAAATAAAGTCCGAACTTGGTGGTCAAGGCGCCCATTTGGATGCGGTTTGCGCCTGTCCTCATTTTCCGAAATCTGGCGAACAAGGGGGTCAAAACCATCGTGACCGCAAACCGAACCCGGGCATGCTGTTGAAGGCGGCCAAGGTCCTGGACATCGATCTGGCGCACTCCTGGATCGTTGGCGATATGCATACCGATATGGCGGCGGGTCGCAATGCAGGTCTGACAGGTGGCGTCCATGTAAATTCCGGGTGGCCCGATCTACGTGAAAAGGCTCGTGCAGAGGCCCGCTGGAATTTCCAGGTTATCGGTGCCGACAGCATTGCCGAGGTGCCATTAATTGTTCCACTGTTATCGGGGTAACCCGAACCTGATTTTGGCCCGATAGTTAGTAGTAAAATAGTCGCATTTTTCCAATAAAAATCGCCTTTGCAGGCACCCGAAAATGCGCGGCAAGCGGACCGCGTAATTGGTCTAGTAGCGCCTAATACCAGACTTTGCGTTTAGTTGCCTGGCTTCTAATGCCCGGAGTGTCAGATAGCACTCTACTTCGCGAGTCCCGGTTGGTCAGAGACCTAATACGAGCTTTGAAATTATGTTTTTCTGCACCTCAGAAGAGCCAGCATAGATGGTCGAAGCTCGGTAATTGAGATACTTTGGCATCACAGGGACAGCAGCAGCTGAACCAATC
>CAZDQC010000078.1:0-16130 GCA_964507245.1 uncultured Rhodospirillaceae bacterium | reverse complement strand
ATGAACATGCCGTTCAGGCCTAGTTCGTTAATGCCGTCGATATTATCCCAGGGAAATTCGCCGCTTTGATCATAGGCTGCCGCGCGTGGGCCGATTTGATCTCGACACAGGGCGCGCACCGCGCCTAGTAATAAAACTTCCTCTTCCGGCAAATTGAGACTGTTATCTAGGCGATTGAGGACTTTCATTTGGCTGTCCTATTGATTGATGCTTTGCCCGCCATCTAAAAAGATGGTCTCACCTGTCAAGCTTGGCAAATCCATGTCCACCAGCATAGCTACTAATTGGGCGACTTCGCCCACGCCGGCGGTATGGCCCACGGGAATGCGTCGCCGGACGAAGTCCTTGAAGGTGTCATTGGCCATATAGTCAGCATTCAAGTCTGTTGCTACGAAGCCCGGTGCCAAATTAACTACCCGGATTTTGTCCTTGGCCCATTCTACGGCGAGGGTGCGGGTCAATGCCCCGAGGGCCGATTTGCTGCAGTTATAGGCAAGGTTCCGTTTTGCCCCCAGCCGGTCAAAAAACGATCCCAGATTGATAATCAGGCCTCCGCCATTGGCAACCATATGAGGATATACTTCCCGACAGGCCAGGAACGGCCCGGTAATATTGGTTGTAAGCACTTTCTCAAAATCCGTCTTGGAAACCAAAGCACTAACGCCCTCAAGGTGAAGGCCTGCATTATTGACCAAGACATCGATCCGGCCAGCTTCCTTCGCAAGTGTATTGATGGCGGTGGTAATTTGACCCTCGATTTCCATATCACATGGCATTTTGATGAGGTGGCCTGACACTTCTAGATCCTCTGGGCCGATACCCTTGCGGGAAAGGCAGCCGACCACATGACCTCGGCTGGCAAGTTCCTCCACTATGCCCGAGCCAATGCCCCGGCTGGCTCCGGTGACGGCGACGACTTTGGCATCGGCCATGGCTATTTGTCCTGGAACTTCGGGGCACGTTTCTCAAGGAAGGCCGTGGCGCCCTCTTTTGAATCCTCCCCCTGGAAAGCCAATGTGTTCAGATCACGTTCGATTTGTAGACCGTCGGATAGCGAGGACTGATCCGCCCGCATAACTGCTTCCCGTCCATAGCGAAGCACCGGGAGGGAGAAGCCAGCGAATTCACGCGCATATTCAACGGCTCCGTTTAGGGCCGGGGCCTCGACGATGCGGTTGATCAGGCCCATACCTAGGGCTTCGCCGGCTCCTACCATGCGACCAGTCATGACCATGTCCAAGGCACGGCCCTGGCCGATTAGTCGGGGCAAACGCTGGGTTCCTCCGTAGCCAGGTATCAGACCCAACTTGATTTCCGGCACTCCCAGATTGGCATTGGCAGTAGCCACACGCAGGGTGCAGGCGGTGGCCAGTTCCAACCCGCCGCCCAGAGCATAACCGTTAATCACGGCTAACGAAGGTATTCGAAGATTGTCCAGCTTGGCGAAGGTGTTCTGGCCGAATTCCGCCGCTTCCAGCGCCTCGACCACATTCCGGCCCATGAATTCGGAAATGTCCGCGCCGGCACAGAACGCCTTCTCCCCCGCTCCGGTGATTATAAGTGCGCGGGCATCGGACGCGGCGGCTTTGTCGATTGCATCACCGATTTCTCTGACTACTTGCACACTTAAAGCATTCAGTGCCTCAGGACGGTTCAGGGTGATTAACGCTAGTTCATCTATCCGACTGTATTCAACAGGCATGGCAATATTTCCTTAAAGCGTATTCATTGAAGTCTAAAGCCCGGAGATCTCGTCGCGCAACTCGGCCAAAAGTTCACCACTCTTCTCCAGATGAACGGCTTCGGATTCTAAGATGGCCATGAAGGCACGGCGTTTCATGGCAATAATATCTATGCCCTCTGCTGCACCCTCCAATTTGGCACTGTCAATAACGATATCGATTACCCGCTCGGCACCATGGAGGCGGCCCCACAGATAGTCGTTTTCCCGATGACGTCGCGAAAAAAAGGCCGCAAAATGGCCTAAACCAACACCTTTCAAGATGTCCTCGGCGCCTCCGTGATGCAAACTTTTGGCATCATCGGGTGAAATTCTGTCGACTTGAATTTCATCGAATTCGCCTATATCCCGCCATGAGGTCACGGTAAAGGCCAGGACATCCCAAAACGCAAAGCCGAGAAAACTATTCAACAACCCCCTTTGCGCAGGGTCTGGCAATCCGGAAGATGTCAAATTATTGAGTACTTGGTCGACCCGGTGGGCTATGCCACTGAGACCGAAGTCGTCCGCCAGCAAACCGATTAACGCACCGATATTATCCTGGCGTCCTGCCACAATAGCCGCCGCCATTTCTTTGGATTGGCGGCTTAGAATTTCGGCGTCACGGCAGCGACGCAGTTCTTCCAACAAGTCGTAAATCTGCCTCTTGATTTTATCTAGGGCGCTCGCGGCTTGGGCTGTGGGATTGGCCCGGTATAATTTATTCAAATCTCGTACCACGAACCGCAGTCTACGTGCGCGGTAGTCGGCATCCATTCCATTCAGGAAAACCGCTCGTGCCGGATTGTTCTCGTTATCCACATGTGAATACACGCCGGCGTCTGTGGCCCAAGATTGCAGTCGCCCAACCCAGTCATCAATGGCACCGCGTCGAGAATGCTGTTTTATGGACTGAGCCAGGATTGTGGCGAGTTGTTCCACGACGGCATCGATGCGCAACTGCAAATAACCGTCGTAGGTATAACCGGATCTTTCGGCGGCCATTTGGCCGGTTGCCGCCCGCCAATCACCTAATTCATTCGTGCCCGTTAGTAATTCCGGATTACTACCGATTACCTCTGCCACCAGTTTGTCGATGTGAGGCAAGGCACTGTCAAGAACGGTCTTGATCCTGCGAACCCCCAAATTGAAATCCTTGATCCATTCCAATTCGTCGCGAATTGGTTCGTTCCGAGGAATATCAGACAGGGCGCCCTTTAGGGTACGCAACATGCTAGGTGCACCACGCGGCCCAGCATTCTCCAATTTTTCAGGATCAGGATCTATATAGACCAAGCGGCGATCAACTTGCCGGTATGCTGGGCGTTGCTTTATGGCTTCGATTGCCTGGGCGAATGGCTTGTTATTGAGAACGCTGCCGTCGATAAAGGCCGTTGACAGGGGATCTTCGCCGGCGGCGTCATAGGCGGCAAAATTGGCGTTCAAGAATTTATTTCGGCTGCGCCAATTAGTTTTTCGCCGCTTGACCATTTGATCCACTTCAGCAATTCGAGCGGGCGGAAAGGCGCCGGGGAAGGACGATGTAGCCCGAGCGGCGAACACCAAGGCCGGCAAATCCGGCGTGTCAAAATCCGTAGTCAGGTTTTCGCTTGTAAAATATCGGTGCTGGAACCGCAGGGTGTGGCGGTGTTCCCGTTCCGTAATTAGGTTGGGGTCGTGCAGGGGGATCGGTTGGCTATAACCGAAAAAATCGGTCAAAGTGACAAACAGGTCCAACCATTGACCAGAGGGCGTCAGCGACGCTCGGCCATGTTCGCCGCTGTTCATTGCTGCCATGCCGTCATATAACGTCTCGCACAGGGCAGGACCACTAAATGGCGGGCGAAACCATCGTGACCGGATAAAGAGGGAGAGTTTCTCCCGCATTTCCTCATCCGGTGCTAAATGAGCCATTTTCCGTCGTGATAGGCCCCATTGGACAACCGGCCGCAGGATCCATTTGCTCCAGACCGAGGCTCGTCGGTCCGAGGCAAGCAACTCGGATACGTCGGCTTTTTCTAGCCACATGGTGCGTAAGGGGTCGAAGGCTAGATCGAGCGCTAGGGCACGGGCTAGCAGGACGCCGTTTATGCCGCCAGCAGATGCACCGGCGATGACGTCGACGACCACATGCAGACCCAATTTATTACTAATCTGGCGTATCAAATCCAGATAGACCGCCTCGGTATCCGTATAGTCGCTGTTGGCGCCACGTTCGCCGGCCTCCGTCCCGGACTGATGGTCTACGGATGCACGAGCCAGTTTTAAGATCTCCTTGCTGACCCCGTGCATGTAGACGGCTAGGGAAATTCCGCCGTAGCAGACAAGTGCGAGGCGAAGTTCCTTTTCCCGCATCAGGGCCGAATACCAAAGTGGCGGGGCCCCAGAAGTTGCGGTAGCAGTGGCTGTACTAATTTGATCCAGTCACACAGCATGGGGCGTGTTTCTCGCGGGTCGATCAATTCGTGGAAGGCATACGATTCCGAACGAGGGAAGGGCGACAAACGGGCGGCTAATTCATCCTCCAACTCCTTACGCCGGGCGTCGGGGTCGGGGGCGGCTGCAATCTCACGCCCGAAGGCCACGGCGACCCCACCTTCCAAGGGCAGGGGGCCCATCTCCGCGGACGGCCAGGCAAGAATATAGGCGTCCGGGCCATAATGGGCCGCCGCTGCCACACCGTAGTTCTTTCGGATCAGGACCGAGGCCCAGGGCGCTGTATAAGTTGCCGCCGCGTTCACCGCCGCCGTGCCATAACGGATGGCTCCGCCACTTTCCGCCTCTGGACCAATCATGAAACCCGGTTCATCAATCAGCGAGATCATGGGCAAATGGAATGTGTCGCAGATTTCGATAAAGCGACGAACTTTTTGGGCCCCTTCGGACGTCATGGCACCGGCGTAAAAGCGGCCGTCGTTGGATAGAATGCCGACACTTTGGCCATCCATTCGTGCCAAGCCCGTGATCTGACCAGGGCCGTATTTACGACCCATTTCGAAGAAGGTTCCCTTATCGACTACATGACCGATCAATTTGCGCATGTCGAAGGCCTTGCGCCGGTCTCGAGGAATTATGTTCTTTAGTTTCATTTCAGCTCGGTCGGCAGGGTCACCCGTATTAACGATGGGTGACAACTCCCAAACATTCTGTGGCATGTAGCTCAGAAACGTTCGGATTTGTTCCAAAGCCTCCGCTTCATCTGCCGCTACGGCATCCACGACCCCATTGGCGGCATGCACGTCGGCGCCACCCAGCTCCTCCTTGGTCAGGTCAAAACCCAAGGCACGTTTTACCACGGCCGGTCCGGCGATCAGGATTTGCGCAGTGGCCCGGCTCATCGTGACGAAGTGAGAGGCCACTAGCCGTGCTGCTGGTAGACCCGCAACAGGTCCCATAGCGGCGGAGGCGATAGGCACCATGGCCATGGCCTCCGCCACCGATTTGAAGCGTGGCGGCTCCGCGACGGAAGTTCCTACTGGGCTACTGCCACCCGTTTTGCCTGCCGCACCGACAACAGAGCCACCACCACCTTCATGCAAGCGCACCAGAGGCAATTTGTATCTGCAAGCCAATTGTTCGGTATAAATCGATTTTCTCAATCCGGCGACGGTGGGCGAACCGCCGCCAATGGTAAAATCTTCGCCGCCTATGATGATGGGTCGTTTGTCCAATTGTGCGAAGCCGAGAATGAAATTGCTTGGCGTAAACCCGGTAAGGTTGCCGTGCTTGTCTTTCACCGCCCCACCCGCACCCATGCCGCTTTCCTTGAATGATCCGGCATCGATTAGGCAGTCGATGCGCTCCCGAAGGGTCATGCGCCCCTTGGCGTGATGGTGTGCCACCGCCTCTTGTCCGCCGTGACCTTTGGCGAGGGCGCGACGCTGATGGATCTCCGCGATCTCCTTGTCCCAACTTGAATTCTCTGAACTCACGGGGGCAACTCCTCTGCAAATCAGTTGTTGGCAATGTACAGCGCCCATGGGGGCCGACGCCACCATCCCCTTGAACAATCTGCATGCTTCCGCCTAGTCTCTGTGGAAGTCATTCTTCAAGCCGTGAAAGTGAAGGAATGGGAACGACACAAAAAGAAGAAATCACCGGAGAAATCAAGGCCCTTGCTCTGAAGGTCGGCGGGGATGTGGTTGGCGTCGCACCCGTTGAAAGATGGGATGAATTCGTACCCGAAGGGTACCGACCATACGATATTCAACCGGGTGCAAAGTCGGTGGTCGTCGTCGGAACCCGGGGACCGACCATGGGAGCATGGCGCTGTCCCGACGCGCGGCTGATGGAGGTCAATGGCTACGATTTCGGCAATGACCGGGCCATACATGTGGTGGCCAATCACATTGAATCCGAATTAGGATATTACGCCATGCAGGCGCCTACCTTACCAGTTGCAGGGCATCAGCCGCTGATGAGCATGATGCTGGCTGCAGTGCTGGCGGGTTTGGGAACGCGATCCTTCGCTGCGAACATCATTCTAAACCCAAAATTTGGACTGCTGTATTATTCTGCCGCTATTACCACAGCTGAACTGGTTCCTGACGAGATGCTGGAGCAACAAGTCTGTCCCCATCCGATGTGTGTGGCAACTTATCGCAATATTGGCAAGACGCCATGCATGGCGTCTTGTCCGGCGGATGAAGGTGGATGTCTAGATGGTTCCATTGGCGAGGACGGGCAGATTAAAGAAGTCTACTATGATCGAGAACGTTGTAGCACCCGATCCATGAATTTTGGCATAAACAGTTTTCAAAAGGCTCTGACGGAAATTATAGAAGAACCGGAAGCGGAGCGTCGCTCCACCATGATCAATTCCGATTTCTTCACTCGCTCCTGCACATCCATGGGGCATTTCAAAGAAAGCGTAGCGCAATGCTTCGAATGCATGCGCGTTTGTCCCATAGGCCGGGTGGAAAGGAAGCTGCAATGAGCGCACCCGACCTCTCGAACCTGCAAGCTTACAAAGTTGAGTTGATAGACCAGGCCAAGAGGGGCGGCGCGCTTGTTGCCGGCGTCGCGGATGCCACGGCCTTTCACATGGCGCCCGAAGGTCATAGGCCGACGGACCTGTTGCCTGGTGCCAAGGCTGTCTTTGTCGTGGGGGGTGCGCAGCCCCGGGCTGCTGACTGGCGTAGCCCCAAGGCGGAGCACATGGAGACGACGTCGACTTCTGACCGCATCAGTTCCCTGGCCCTTAAACTGGCACATCATGTGGAACGCAGTTTCGGCTACTACGCCCTGCTTAACCCGCCGGGTGTGGATCGAGGCCAGCAACCATTCATGAGCCTTGCACTGGCAGCAGAATTGGCTGGCTGTGGGACGCGGAGCCTGGCAGGTCCGGTGCTGAACGAGGAATATGGCTTCATGTACTATTCCGCACTGATCACCACCTTGCCCTTGCCTGTCGACGGGCCCACGGAACAAGCGGCTTGCCCTGCACCCGAATGCGCTACTATGTGGGAAGCGGAAAATACAACACCCTGTCTCTCGGTCTGCCCAATCGATGATGGCGGCTGTCTCGGTGGTACCCTGATTGATGGAAAAATTGTGGAAAGTCGGTTTGATCGGGCCCGCTGCACGGTCCGCACTAACGGTAACTGGGTGCCGGGATTTCAAAAGGCCTTGGGCGTAGCCTTGGATGAGCCGGATGCCGATCGCCGCAAAATGATCCTGAACTCGACCATGTTTACACGAACTTTGTGGTCCATGACTTATTCCAACGTCAGCCAGGCGCAATGTTTTGAATGTATGCGGGTTTGTCCTGTGGGCGTCCAGCATCGTGAATTGAATTAGGGGGGTGATCCATGAGCTTCTTTTTCGTCGAACCCGAGGTGTATAAAAAGTACAAGGACCAGGTATTGGAATTGTCCCAATCCATTCAGGTTAATTATGTGGAGCACCTGTCTCCGGAGAAGCGCAGGCCTGGATTTTCCGATAAACAGATCGCTGAAAAACTAGGTTTGGACGAACGGGTGGTGCGAGAGATTAGATGCGTCGGCGAACGGGAGTTCTATGACGTGGAAGAGTGGGAAAAAGCCACCTCTTTCAAGGAGCAACAATGCCGCGCCTATGCGGAGCGGGGCGTATCATCCGCCACGCGGAAGTATTTTGACCGCAAGAAAGAGGCTGACAAATAGGGGCGGTCGAGATGCACACTACATACGATTTGGTCTGGTATGCGGCTGAGCGGACACCGGATCATCTAGCCATTGTCGATGATCGTACCGATAGAAAACTGACCTACCGGCAAATGATGCTAGAGGTCGACATTATTGCTGCAGGCTTGTCGGAACGGGGTATTAAATCTGGCAGCAGGTTCGCAACGGTCCTTCCAAATTTTTTTGAGCATTGTTTAGTCATTTTAGCCATGGCCCGCCTGGGGGCAGCACCGGCAATGATTAATGCACGCCTGACGCCAGCCGAGATTGCCCAGCTGGTCGCCGATGGCGACATGGACGGTGCGATTATTTTGCCCAACGGCGACGTGGCGGCGGCGGTTTCAAAGGCGCTTCCGGATGGAGCGCCGCTACTTTCTGTCGGTGATGTTTTAGGTGCAGAGGATTTTGAAGCCTGCCGTGGCGACGCGGCTTCGTTAGTGCCATTTGCCCGCCCGGCACCGCAGGAACTTGCTTACATATTTTATACATCTGGTACCACGGGTCTGCCCAAGGGCGTCGAGATATCGCAACGCGCCACCGAGGGGCGTATCACATGGGTCTCCCCCATGGGCGGATTGCGTATTGGCACTCATAGCCGCATTCTGGGTTTGGCGCCGATTAGTCACTGCATAGGCTTCTATGGCAATTTCCTTGCCGCTCTGGCTTACAATGGCACCTATTACATCATGTCTCAATTCGACCCCGCCAGGGCTGTCGATATGATAGCCGAACACGAAATCACATTTTTGTTTACGGTACCTACCTTCTTTGCGGGTATGGTGCAGGCTCCAAACTACAATAAAGTTAAGATGGTATCCCTGGAACTGGTGCTCTTTGGCGGTGCTTCCATTCCACCACCCTTGCTAGCGCAGATCGATCGGGAATGGCCAGCTACCTTCCGTCATATTTTCGGAACGACGGAAACTATGTGCTCGCTCTATAATCCGACGCCGGTTGGACAGTCGACCCGTTTGCGCGCTGGCCTTTATTCTCGGGTTCGGGTGATCCGGTACGGTGGCGGTCCTGATGACATTGTCCCGGTGGGTGAAGAGGGAGAACTGATCGTGGATGCTAATGCCGATACCATATTCGATAGGTATCTAAACCGTCCCGATGCTACCGCTGAAAAGAAGCGCGATGGTTGGTATTTCACTGGCGATGTGTTCCGGTCGATTGAAGGGGGTGACATCGAATTGGTGGGCCGCGTCGACGATGTAATTCGCAGTGGAGGTGAAAATATTCATCCAGATGACGTCGAACCAATTCTGCGGGACCATGACGGCGTTGCTGATATTTCCGTCGTCGGAATTAAGGATGATTATTGGGGCGAAATGACCGTGGCCTGTATCGTCGCCAAAAATTCCACTCTGACTGCAGCTGATCTGGACGCTCATTGTAAGTCTTCCGCCCTATCGCCCTATAAGCGACCGCGTGGTTATGTTTTCATGAATGAATTGCCCCGCAATGCCGCTAACAAGGTATTGCGCCGGGTCCTAAGGGAAAGGGCAGCGGAGGCCCGGGAAAATGAGGACTTTTACGCCATAGGCTAGAACGCAGTCTAGGCAGACATGCTGTCAAAGTGACCAATTAAAACATTTCTTTCAAGGCTTGCGGAAATAGGAATTTACTATAACAAGCATTAGCTCGTTCGGCATAAGTGCAAGCGCCTGCCTTATATGCTCGAGCCGAAATCCAGTAAGGCCGGTGACTAGGGTCCTATAAAGTAAATCCCAACATCGATTATTATGACAAAGAACTCGACCAAAAAGGTCGACGCCTAAGCATTTCTCGAAGGAGCAGCCATGCTGGACGAACAATTTGATGCGGACTTCTACCCGATCCCCTTGCCCGGCTATCAAAGACAAGAAGTGGCCAAGATGCGCCGGTCAGCTCAGCAGTTTCATGAAATGGTTAGCCGGCGGCACACTGTCCGGGATTTTTCTGATCAAGCTGTCCCCCGCGATATCATTGAACAATGCATAATGACTGCTGGCCGCGCGCCCAGTGGCGCCAATCACCAGCCCTGGCATTTTGCGGTCATTGGCGATCCAGTTAAAAAACGGGTGATCCGTGAATTAGCCGAGGGAGAAGAACGAGAATTTTATGCCGCTCGGGCAGGAGAAGAATGGCTTCGTGCCCTGAGACCCATTGGCACCGACCCGGCCAAGCCTTTCCTCGAAATGGCGCCATGGTTGATCTGCGTCTTTGGCGAACGGCGCAGCAAGGGTGCGGACGGGCGCACCTATCGCAATTACTACGTACCTGAATCCGTCTCCATCGCATCAGGCTTTTTGATTTTAGCCCTTCATAATGCTGGGCTGGCTACATTGACACATACGCCGGCGCCAATGGGTTTTCTGAATGAAATCTGCGGACGACCAAGAACCGACAAGCCGTATATTCTACTAGTCACGGGTTACCCGGACAAAAATGCCAAAATTCCAAAGGCTGCCACCGTTAAGAAACCATTGTCCCAAATCGCCTCGTTTTTCTGAGGCTCCAGTGTATAGTCCGCGCACAATTGGCGTGCAGGAGTGATCATGGACTGGCAGGAAGAACGGGACGAGTTATTCAAGCGCAATGCTTTGGCGCGAAATCTGGGTGGCCCGGACAAGATTGAGCGGCAGCACAAGGGCGGTCGCCTAACGGTGCGGGAACGCATTAATCAAATCCTGGATCAGGGTTCGTTTCAGGAAATTGGTGCCACGGCAGGCGCATATAGCTATGACGAGGCGGCCAACATTATCTCGCATTCTCCGTCGAACTGCGTCATGGGGAGAGGTCTCATCGATGGTCGACCTGTGGTGATCAGCGGCGATGACTTCACGATCCGGGGCGGTTCGGCTGATGCCACCATTAAAGAAAAGGCAATTTATCCCGAATATATGGCCAAGGATTTACGCCTGCCTATCCTCCGCCTAATCGAGGGTTCGGGCGGCGGCGGTTCCGTCAAGACCATCGAAACTCGGGGTCGGGCCAATCTACCCGGCGGTGTGGGGCAGTCGTCCGGCTTTGATCTATTAGCGGAAAACATGGCTAATGTACCAGTCGTGGGTTTGGGATTAGGGTCAGTCGCGGGCCTGGGTGCGGCGCGACTGGCGGCTAGTCACTATTCAATTTTGGTCAAGGATATAGGAGCCATGTTTGTTGCCGGCCCGCCGGTGGTGAAACATATTGGCGAGGATCTGGACAAGCAGGAACTCGGGGGGCATTTGATCCAGACCGCCGCCGGCGGAGTTGATCATGCTGCGGACTCTGAAGCGGACGCTTTTGAATGTGCCCGCCGCTTCCTCTCTTACTTGCCATCATCCGTTTATGACGTCGCATTGCAAGGAGAGCCAGCGGACAATGCTGGGCGTCAGGACGAAATGTTGGACAGCATTATTCCGAAGAATACGCGCAAGGTCTATCGCATGCGGAAAATCATCAACAGCTTGGTAGACGAGGGTTCATTCTTTGAAATGGGTATGATGTTTGGGCGGTCCATGATCACCGGTTTTGCTCGGCTTGATGGCTGGCCAGTAGCTCTCATGGCTTCGGATCCACATTTCTATGCTGGCGCCTGGACATCGGATGCTTGCGATAAGATTACCCGTTTTGTGGATATGGCGGAAACCTTCCACCTACCTTTGGTTTATTTGGCCGACTGCCCCGGTTTTTTGGTGGGCGGTGAGGCTGAGCGGACCGCCACAATTCGCCATGGCGTGCGCACCATGTCGGCGATTAATCAATCGACGACGCCCTGGTGTTCCATCATTGTACGCAACAGTTTTGGCGTTGCAGGCGCGGCCCATCGGCCCGTAGGCCGGTACTCTGTCCGTTATGCATGGTATACCGCGCGCTGGGGATCTCTTCCCCTTGAGGGTGGGATCGAGGCGGCCTATCGTGCCGAAATCGATGCGGCGGACGATCCAGCAGCGAAACTGGCGGAGATTGAGAAGCGTCTTAATCAGCTACGCTCTCCCTATCGTACGGCAGAAACCTTTTGGATCGAGGATATTATCGAACCGCATAAAACCCGTCCTTTATTGTGCGATTTTGCCAATCTAGCAGCCCCCCTGCGGACGCCAGGACAGGTCAGTTTTGGTATGCGGCCATAAATCTAAAAGCTGCCGTTCAGTTTCCAATTATATTCAGCTCGGTCGAGTCGGCCATGTTTGTTAAGGGCGACCATCAAGTCAGGGCCTGCATATTTTCGCAGGTGTGCAATTACGCCAGCCTCATCGCCCCCAAAGTCCACGGTGAACCAGTCATAGAGGCTGGAGACTATCATTTGGCCGTTTTCCAGCCGTGCACCCCTGGGATGATTTATGAAGGTATGGGCGGCTTTGTCCAGTTGCTCATCCAGTTTGCTGGCCTCGTAGGCCCGTGTGCCCAGGTTAGGGCAGCCAAGAGAGGCGCAATTCAATACGTAGTGAATCCGAGGATCCTTCCAGAACGGCCGCAGGATACGATGTTCAATATCGTTTAGAGTAACATCTTGTCCCTCGATCTTTAGTAGCTTCTTTCCCCAGGGGCCGTCGGAAAAGAATCCGGGAGAGATATCGATGTCTCGTATGGTTTTTACTGGCCCGTTATCCAACACAACTTTAACAGTCAGGGCGTTGTACAGATTTATCCAATAGACTATTTGCTGAGATCGGTTGTAGGAACGGATCGGCAGGGCTGCTAGCGAGGTAACTAACCCTTCAATTGCAGCGCGATCATTGGCTGCGACATCCGCATACTTAAACAAGTTGATACCGTACTTGGAGGGAGCCACATAACGGCTCAATATGTCGTCCCAGACCGAAAAATCAATCGTCTTGACATTACTTTCATCAGATGTCTGCCAATAAGACCAGGGATCGGCGCTGGGGGCGGCAAGGGCTTCCAACGAGCGGAAATCCGCCTGAGCCAAGGCGGGTACAAGCACAAATATTAAACTGACGGTGATACGGAGTATCTTCATGGCGCGATCTCTCCGGGCCAGAAACATCCAGGCATTACCCTTTGCGTTGCTACTATCGACGGTGAAGATAGCGCGAATGCTGGCCATTTTGACATGGGTCCTCAATAATGCTGCGCCTATCCTAGCCATTGTCATTCTAAAAGCCAAAAAAAAGGAAGGAAACAGACATGTCAGAAAGTGAGACCTACAAACGCGGCCGTGAGATCCGCGCTAAATTGATGGGGCATGCCATGGTCGAGGACATGGCGAACAATACCTATAACAATCCAACCATGGAGAAATTTGGGCAATATGCTTCCGAAGCAGTGTTCGGCATGTTGTGGTCGAGACCGGGCCTGGATTTGAAGCAGCGGACTTTAATCTGCGTGATCTCGGATACTTGTACTGGCCGCTGGCCGGAACTAAAAATTCATATTCACATGGCTCTGCGTCAAGGGTGGACGGAGGAAGAATTGGGTGAGGTGCTATTGCATTTAGCTGGCTACATTGGCGTGCCATCCGTTCGGGAAGCCATGATCATTGCCGACGAAGTGTTCACAGAAGCAGCGGATGCCGAGGACACCAGTGGAAACTGAAGATCTGGTGATGCTGTGCATCCTTATGCACAAACGCAGTGAAATCAGTTTCCTCGAGGACTATACACCCGAGGCGCGTATCACGCGGTATGCCAATGCCTATTGATACATACTTTGATCCATCTCCCGTCATGAACGTTTGTACTTTCGGTGCATCGCCGTTTCTTCTGGTATCAGACCACGCAGGTAACGCTATACCTTGCCGATTGGGTGATATGGGCCTCTCCGCCGAAGATTTGGATGACCATATCGCATTGGATATTGGTATCTTTGCAACTTGCAACTGGTTGGCCCAACGTTTGGATGCTCATTACATTGCCCAGGCCTATTGCCGCCTGGTAATTGACTGCAACCGTCAACCGGGAGTGCCCACTTCTATGCCCGAAGTGAGCGACGGTAGGGCTGTGGTCGGTAGTCAAAACTTAAGCGCAGCTGAGCGGGAGCGCCGTGTCTCGGAGATTTTCCATCCCTATCATGAGGCCATTGGCAAGGCGCTGGACGCTCGCACGATCGCAGGCCGAAAAACCGTGCTCTGTGCTATGCACAGCTTCACGAGACATATGGCCGACGGGGTCGCGCGGCCATGGGATATCGGAGTCATTCATGGTCCTTCAAGTGAGGTCGGAGATATTTTTTTCGGCGCACTTGCTGATGGTGAATTCTGTGTCGGGCGGAACAAGCCATACGGCGTTGACTACGACAATGACTACACAATTCCCGTGCACGGTGACCACCGGCACATACGCTCCATAGGAATTGAAATCTGCCAAGATCTAATTAATCACGATTCCGGCCAGCGGCGCTGCGCTGCCATACTTGAAACGGCTTTCCGCACAGTGGCCGATCAGTTAGGTTTTTAGGAAGCCGGCATGCGGGATCTGGATTTGCGAGGCGATTTTACCCGGGATCAACCAATCGATCCGGAACGCTCGGTTCTGTTGGTCATCAATGTGCAGAATGCACTATTAGCGAGGCGGAATCGAAATTCCAGTAGTTCTTCTGCAACCAGGCCTGCAATACTGCCATTCCCAATATCGCGCACCCGCAAATAGCTTGTCGCAAGGCGGGCATTGAAATCATGTTCACGGTGATTGAGAACCATACGCTTGATGGCCAAGACCGTGGCCTGGATTACAAGATCTCGGGCTCCAACGTGCCCAAAGGCTCCTGGGGAGGAAAGATGATTGACATGGTCGCACCGGTTGGCGACGAGATCGTGTTACCCAAGATCTCGTCAGGCCTGTTCAATTCCACGAACTTCGACTACTTGCTGCGTAATATGAACATCGACACCGTATTGGTGACCGGATTTTGCCTGACCACTGCGTCGATATAACCGCATGTGACGGTGCGGATCGCGGCTATTACATGACCTGTATATCCGATGCATGTGCCACTGAAAGCCAAACGTGCCACGACAACGCCCTTGCTGCGTTTAAGGGTTATTGCCGAATGATAACGATCAATGAGGCGCTAGTCTTGATAGCAGCTGCCGCAGAGGGCACGGGAGATTGATTCAATCACAACCCGGGGTTTCAGACTGCAGCTGCTTTGTAATTTAGTTTCGGCAGATTTCGCTATTGACAATAGTATGATCCAAATGCAGGGCAAGGTTTGTGGTGGTATTGATTAGGATCGGTTACCGCCCCGGCTCGCTATGAATGCGTCGATCACCGCCTGTGGCTCTCCCCTCGCATAAGCTTCTTGTTGGCCTAATACGCCGGCTCGGAATGCTTCTTCAAAGCCTGTCAGGGCGATTTCTCTGAACCTAGATTTGGTTCGAGACCAGGCAACCGATGGTTTGGCGGCAAATTCCTGAACAATTTCGCAGGCCTTCGGGATAACCTGGTCACGATCCACCAAGTGGTTGATCAGACCCAAAGCATGGGCTTCTTTGGCCTGCATCAGGCGGCCAGTCATGGATAATTCCTGGTTCTTGGACCAACCCAAATGTAGGGACATCCAATACGAACCCATGACCGACGGGATAGCAGCATTGATTTCCGGTTGGCCCATACGTGCGCCAGGGTGAGCTACCCTTTGGTCCGAAACCAGGGCTATTTGAAAACCGCCGCCTGCCGCAACGCCGTTGATTGCTGCGACGACAGGTTTGTTCGTCAGCAGGATTTGTTTGTAGATATTGCAAGCGGTACCGAACCAGTTTTCGATATCGGCTACTTTCATATCGCGCGCCTCGTGCAAATCAACACCGGCGCAAAAGGCTCTGTCACCTGCTCCGGTCAAAACGATCCCCTTAACGGCTTTGTCTTGGTCCAAATCAATCAGCGTGGCTGCGATGCCTTTGGCCAGCTCCATAGAAATTGCATTCAGGTTATCCGGTCGATTAAAGCGCAGTACTGCGACCTCGCACTTGTGTTCGACTTGCACGACATCTGACATGGTTGGCTATCTCCAATAATCCGTTGGTACATATTTTTATATTGCGCCTAGGACATACTCCAGAACCGGCGCTTCTGAACCATCGCTTATTTGTTGTTCGATTTATGCGGCCGAACCTAGCGGACTGATTGTTTGATGAAGTCAAAGACTTCGTTGTCCTCCCAATCCGCACCTTGCAAACGTTTATATCCCATCTCTGGCATAATTATTGGTTCAGTGCCCTAGCTCCACATGTCTGCTGCAGCCTTCCGCCAAAGCTGCACACAGTCTTGCCAGAGGTTCATCCGTGATTCGGCTAGTTTGAGGGTCCGTCTTCATCT
>CAZDQC010000077.1:0-16167 GCA_964507245.1 uncultured Rhodospirillaceae bacterium | reverse complement strand
ACCAATCATTTCACTCAACGAACAGGCCAAGGTTAAACTAGTAAACTTGAGTAAAGGTTATGCAGCCCTTTATTCGCACTTGAAGTATGCCTTGAATGTTTCCAATAGCCCCTGGACGGCAAGAATGTGGCGTTGGTCAAAATGGTGGTGGCCCCAGCGCATAAATGCCCAACGAACCTCATCTTCTTGATTTTGTTCAGGAAGACATACATTGTCTTTTTTGGCTATACCCATATAAACATAAAGATTGATTACACCCGCTATAAACTGTTCGCACTCCATCTCAAGGACGCTTCCATCTCGGGCGTCGTTATCCCCTTCGATACACGGCGCCAATAAATCGCGTACTAGGTAATCTGAAGTTTGGGCCCAGGACCCGCTGGAATACCCAACTACTAACCAGCCGGAGAAGCTGGCTATAAGAAGACAGGTTCTTACCAAAATCTATCCTCCTCTGGTTATTTAAGTTTGATAGGCGCGGATTTGTATTTGGAATACGCACTGAGGGCGCGGTTCATAATAGCGCGGTGTTGTTCGTTGTTAATAAATGCCGTTGAATTGACCTTCGCCCACATTCCTTCGTCGAGCATGTTTTGGTGGCATCCTACACAGAGGCCGGTCCGTTCCATTTTTTTTCTCATGAAGGCCGGCAATGGGCCGGTCAAAGGCCAATGAGAACCAATGCTTACTAGCTGCCTATTATTGCGTGTCACAATCTGTGACAGATCATGGTCCAAACCTGGTATCGCCTGAGATTGAATCTGACGCTTCTGGGGGATTTTTCGGCCCCGAACAGTTGCGAGATCAACGCCGAAGCCCTTTTCATAGCCTTTCAGGAAACGCCCCTCTTCGATGCCATAGCCCAGTGTTTTGGGGTTATCGTGGCAGCTCTCGCACGTTCGTGCTCTTCGACCAGCCGTATGGGGTTGTACAGCTGCATGGTCGAGGCCCTTGCCCTCAGGGGTTTGCCAGATCTTGTTTTTGACTACGGTGTTCCCGTTTTTGTCAATCACGGTAGTAATCACCTGACAACCTGGCATCATTGGACTGACCCGCCCTTCGCCGTTAATACCGAGAATTGGAGTTTCCCAGCGTAGATAAGAGCGCGTTTCTGTGACCTTGCCTTCGCTTCTGAGCCCGTTGGTTCCATAAGGATAGTCAGCAGTTAGACCGTTCTCTGATCGTGTGTTTGCGGTTTTTATCCAGTCGATATCCGTCTTGTTCATTGAATAATCTACAGTAATGTGACAGCCATAACATTGCGGTGCCCAATCTGCATGGCAGGCATAGCATTCCATGCTCTCCATGTGCTTGCCCACCGCCGCCATGGCGACCAGCGCTTCTGCCGATTTCCAGGCGTTGTCCTTCTTGATCTGATGCAGAACAGGCACGTCGAAGTCGAGCCCGCTAGCGGAATGTAATATTACTCTCTTGCCTCTCTTAACGACGTTTCCGAAGGGATTTCCCCGCGCCGTCAGAAGGTATCCGTCCTCAGAATCGTACTCGGTAGCAAAACTCATGTATTCGGGAAGCTCATCGGTTAGGCCACGCGGTGCGTTGCCAATGTCAGAGGCATGTTCCTCGCCATGCCCGAGCGGCAATTGCCACGGAAATTTCTCAACTGTACCGTGGCAGTCCTGACATTCGATCTCAACTTGCGCCAGGGTGGTGCCGAACAAGTTGCCGTCGCCATGCATATCGATAGAGGTATGGCAATCCTGACACAGTAAACCGCCCTTAGGATTGCCAGGCCGGCTTTCCAACTGGTGATGCAGGTCATCCTTGATAAAGAGATAATTTTTGGTATGCAGTTTGGGCTGTTTTTTTCCATCGATAGTGTAAGGGCTTCCGTAAGGAAATTCCATGAGGCCCTGATAACTGACGCCGATCCGCTTTCCACGATTGTGGCATGTATTACAGGTCTCAATTGGTATTCCGGAATACTCGATGTTGCCGTGGGAAACCTTCGACTTGCGCGTCGCCTGCATGCGGTGGATTAACAAATGCCCAGGCTGCTCTTTGTTTATGGTCGGGTCGCCGCCCTCGTAGAAACCTTCGTTTGAGTAAGGCACATGGCAAGATGAACAACCCGTACCACGGTAGTCGCCTCGTTTTTCACGTCCACTTACGCCGACGTGACAACGTTGGCACTGCTGCCGCGAATAAGTGATGCCAGCTTGGTTGGGGTGGTTTGGGATGGCGTCAACGTCGACGCTTGGAATCTGCTTCATCGTGTCAGGAATCTGGTCAGAATGGGCGGAGACAAAAGCCAGCATGTATTTTTTATAGGCGTCGGAACCAACAGTTGGTGTGGGACCATCTTCATCCTCCTGAGTGTAATTGCCCCAAATTACTTTGTGATTTTGCTGTAGACCCCAGGACCAAAAATTGCCTTGTAATTTTCCAGCTTCCGTATTCATTAATGATTTTTTCAGGCGCCCTGCATATCCTGGGTGACATTGGCCGCAAGTGCGCTCACCTATATAGATGCTGCCTGGATCTGGATAGAAGGTGTGAGGACCGCCTGCTTCAGTTAATTCCTTGGGCGCACTGGTGTGAGCATCACCTTTTGTTGTTGCCGCTGGATTGCCACCATGACAGATGACGCAGCCTCCAGGATCACCATAATCGACACCCATTTCTTCGATGATCTCGATCATCGGGCCGTCCGTAAACCGCTCTATGCCTTCGTGACACGACAGACAACCCTTCTCAGCGGCAAGCTTTTCAGAAATCTTGTTAAACTTGTTTGAGGATGCAAATGACGCCGGCGAGGCTACTAAGGCTAGGGCACTCAGCATTATAAATAACCTTGTCGAACGTGCTATTCCACCTATTTTTCCCCGTCGCCTTAAGCGAAGGCTATTATTTCCTGTATCCAAAATGTTCTCAAAGGGTAATCGCGTAACGCACTTCGCTATATAAAGAATTAGCCAGATAGGGTTATCCTGACGTTTATAATTAACGCGATTGATTGCGTTACCAAATCAAACGAGAAAAAACACGCCACAACAAAGGAGTACTATCATAACGACGATGAAAACATATTTCGTGAATGACTCAACCGCTTTGTGTTGTATTAACCCTTGATTCTCTTCAATATCATCTCGTTTCACGGTTCTTTTCCACTCTGTTTTTGGAGATACAACTGTCCGCAAGAGATCTAATATCGACGTAGTAGCGGTAAGAAAGTGCGTACATTCGCCAAGCAAATATGTAAATTTCCGTTCCCGAATATTGCCATAACTATTTTATACAAATCAGTATTTGTACTGAATTATCATAATACTACTGATTTTGAAGTAGCTAGCATTGATCTAGGTCAAATTCTAAAATTTGCGCCAGCTTGTGTAGAACTAGATAGCAACATGGTTTACAAATGGGCCGGCGCTCTATAGCAGCACAAGAGACTTTTCGGTGGATTTATCGCTATTTATTTCATGAGAAATGAAGGGGTTGATATTCAACTTGCAGCAATCAATAATGAATTCCTAATAACACTATACATCGGAAACCAAATGGATCTTACCCATCCATGCACAGGATTTTCAGAGATCAGAATGGACGCCGAATTATTTGAGATATTTATCCAGAGAGAAGAGCGACAAACACAGTTGCTTAACTAACTTCTATAATTAGTACAAACCAGATAGAATAAACCCACTAAATTCTGCCTGCTATTTCTTCGAGTAAGTCCTGGTCGTTAACAATAATTTTTCTATTATTCTCAACAGAGATAACGCCGGTCCCTTTTAGACGGGTCAAAGTACGGCTGACGGTCTCGATGGTCAAACCGAGAAAGTCACCGATGTCGTTGCGGCTCATAGGGATGGCGATTGGGTTCCTGGGTTGGCCTCTGCATGCGGCTCGATCAGACAACATCAACAAAAAAGATGCAATTCGCTCTTTTGCCGTCATTCGGCCAAGTAGCAACATCTTTTGGTGAGCCTCCAACAATTCGTTTCTAGCCATATCAAAAAACCGAGATTCTAATTTTGGTAACTTCTTCAACAAGATCTCAAGTTTTTTCCGAGGAAAACGGCACAATAATGTATCGGTTATCGCCTCGGCGCTGCAACTGTATTCCTGTACGTCAGCAAGACCAATGAAATCGCCAGGGTTGAGAAATCCAATAACCTGGCGTCGCCCATCAGGTAGAAGCTTAAAGAGCTTCAACGTACCCTCGGTGACATTGAAAGCGTGTGTCGCTTCTTCGGCTTCGTCAAAAAGTGTCTGGCGGGGGGATAATTTTACGTGGGTCAAGATATTCTCGAAACGTTCAATTTCTGCGTCGTTTAAAACACAACAAAATGCTAATTCACGAACCTTACAGGTAGAGCATCGGAAAGGCACTTTATTACTTTGCCCCACCCCCGGTTGGCACGGAAATGCAGTTCCTAACTCTTTTTCATTTCGGGCCTCGACCCTCAATATCTGAGGTGTTGGTTGAAGGCGTAGTGCCATCTGAATATCCTTTAGGGAACGAATCTAGAATTCTTACACTTGACCGAAAGTGTATGCCTCAGCCTAGAGTGGCGCAACTCGATACGGTCTTTAAAGACCTTCAAATCCTTTATGTTTGGAGCCGGTGTTGTTAGCGCTCCGCCATGATTTATTTGACAGGCGAATTTTTTGTGACATCCACGAAACCATAATGGGCTTTATGCCCGACGGTGCCTGCTTGCTGTTGCGTCGGTTAGCTACAGCTTCGACTGCGGCAGCTGTCAAGTTAGCCCCGGCAAAATCGCTGGGGGAGCGAAGTCTATTTAAATGAAGATCGCTCAAGTTAAATTAGTTTGTGGGAGAGTTTGCGTTGATTGGACGCCCTTAGCTTGGATCGGGGACGAAGCGTAGGTAGGGCTTCGGTGCTTTCCAGCCATTAGGGTATTTCTCCTTAGCTTTATTATCGGACACGGCCGGCACAATAATCACATCATCTCCTTTGTTCCAGTTTACCGGCGTCGCGACCTGATGTTGGGCCGTCAATTGACAAGAGTCCAGGACCCGGAGAACTTCATCAAAATTACGTCCGGTACTCATGGGATAGGTAAGGGACAGCTTGATTTTTTTATCAGGACCGATCAGGAAAACTGTCCGTACAGTGGCGTTGTTCACTGCGGTCCGGCCTTCGGATGACCCGCTCTCGTCGGCGGGCAACATTTCATACAACTTGGCAACATTAAGGTCTGTATCTCCGATCATTGGGTAGGTTACCGTGTGGCCCTGAACGTCCTCAATATCCTTGGCCCATGCTGCATGGTTGTCGACTGGGTCTACCGACAGGCCGAGAATTTTGCAATTGCGCTTGTCGAATTCAGGCTTTAGGCCGGCCATGTAGCCCAATTCCGTGGTGCAAACGGGCGTGAAATCCTTCGGATGAGAAAATAGGATGGCCCATCCGTCGCCAATCCAATCATGAAAATTAATGGCTCCATGGGTAGTTTCGGCTGTAAAATTGGGTGCTTCATCATTTATTCTTAGTGACATTTTCACCTCCTAGCGCAGACGGATCAGTCCGGATATTCAAGACCCACGCCGCGTTCATTTGTTTTCCTCTATGCTCGACCACTTTTCCCATTCGGAACTGGCCTGTCCAACGACGGACCAGGTGCGTCTTGCCGCTGGTTTTGGCGAGGCCTTAGGACGCCTCAGTGTCAAACTCTACGCACCATTATACATCACCAGCGCCTGACGGTCGCCTACTAAGGAATTCTGCTATTTCTCGCGATATCTATAGCCATCGAGCTAATTGTTTAGGCGTGTAATCCAGAAATGCGGTCTTTTTAATACAAAACCGTGAACCACTAACCCGCGAAATGTGGTACAATATTTCTAGTGTAGGAGAAGTATACGCCGCGCAGCAATCACCTGCGGGGCGTTTTTTGTTGGGGTTTTGATGGACCAAAGCAAACATACAAGTCAGCGATTGATGCCTAAACAGGATGACTTCTGCCTGAGCTTTGCAGCCACGGTCGGCCTAGTAATCCGCGGCGCAATATCGCGCCGTTGGAAGCAACCAATAGATTGCCCGCCCAGTGCCTGGATCGCCCGAAGGCACCAGACGGGTATCACAACTTCAGTTTTGGGGAAAAATTAACCGGTTACATCGTGACGATAACTTCGCCCTCAAGAACTGTGGGCACGTCGCCCTTAAACTCCTCTTGGCTTTCAGCTCGAAGTGCCGCCGCTTTTTCCGCAGCGGCATCAGCTGCTGCCTTGTCAGCATACGTCGCAACTAAAACGGTTGAGTTAGGACCCGTCTGGATTACATCAGCCTCCAAGCAACCCATCGCTCTAACAGCAGGCATGTATTTGTTTTTCATGATCGCAATCGCCTCGTCCGTGACTGCCGACCCAGTAATTATCGTTACACGCTTGTAACTCATAGGAATTCCTCCATTGGCCCGTGAATTTAAGAAAATTGATAGGAATTAGCTACTGCCTCGAACAGTGCCTGCATAGGCCCAACCTTGTCCGCCACTAGCCAGAACAACTGCATTGCGCTGTTCAGCAACAATTTTTACAAATTTATTCAACTTGGCCTTGGTATCGAATTCAGTGATTGCCAACCAGCGGTTATCTGTTTCGACCAATCTAAAGCTTTTCAGGATTTTGTCTCTCTTGGCCTTTTTATATAAATTTTCACCATCCCGCCAATGCTTCATCACAGTCGCTCTTGGTTCGGGTGTTTCAAAAACGAATACGCGTATCACACTCATAGGAATTACCTCCTTGGCACATTTAAGAAAACAGATACGGGACAATGTTGTCACGGTCCTGACCGGTCTGTCTATGTCTGGCGGGCCATGTAGAGGTATATTGGCGCATCGAGTTTGATTCGAAGTTTCTCTAGGGCCCCGCCAAAACCAGCGGCAAGACGCACCTGGTCCGTCGTTGGACAGGCCAGTTCCGAATGGGAAAAGTGATCAAGCATGGAGGTTACCTATGGCATTGCGGCAGAGTCAGTAGGTATCGGCATGAAAGCAGAATTTATAGGTACGGGTAGCATTGGCGCGCCATTGGCCACAAACATACTGGACCAGGAAAATTCACTGGCCGTGTTCGACATCAATATTGACGCGACCAAAAGTTTGGCAAAGAAACAGGCTCGCGTTCTGTCTTCGCCGACGGAAGTTGCTGACGAGGCCGAGGTGATTTTCGCCTGCATGCCCAGTGTCGAGAGTTTCCGAACCATCGTCAGCGGGCCGGACGGCGTAATGAAGGGTGGCGCCATGAAGACGTTTGTCAATCTGGGCACCATGGGCACGGAAGCTACAATTGCCGTTGAAGCCGACTTGGCGGCCAAAGGCATCACCATGTTGGATAGCCCAATCACGGGGGGCGTGCAGCGGGCCTGGGCTAGGGACATCACCGTCGTTACCTCCGGACCGCAGGCTGTTTATGATCAGGTGGCACCGTTCCTGCAATCATTCGCCCGGGATATCCACTAGGTCAGCCCTAAGGTTGGCCAGGCACAGTTGGTCAAGATAGCCAACAACATCATGTCCTTCACCAACCTAGTAGTTGCCTGTGAGGCGCTGGTTATGGTGGCCAAGGGCGGTATTGATCCCGGGAAGGCGCTTGGGGTCATGAACTCTGGTTCTGACCAAAATAGCGCCACGTTGAGCACGGTGCCAAATTTCGTCTTGAACCGGGCCTTCAACATGGAAGGGCCCATGCATATCATCGAGAAGGACGCCATGCTGTGGCTCATGGAGGCCGAACGTCTCGAAGTCCCTCAAAACGTCGCCAGGGCCACATACCACACCCTGCGTCAGGCCCTGACCATGGGCCTGCATGACGCTGATTTGAGCGAAATTATCCGCGTGATCGAACGGGCAGCTAATTTCAAGTTGCCGAAGACCCGAGATTAGAGGCGGTGGAAAATCTGGGCAACCTGATGCGCACGCCAAGTCCGACGCCGCCCATTGCGCAGCTGCACAGGCGTTACTGGATCGTAGCTATGGCAAGTCCATGGCGGTCTCAATGAACATAGGGGACGAGGGCTAGGCGCACCTCGGGTCGCGGCAAGAGCCGGCAGATCGGCAACAACAGATAAACTGGGAAAAGGACCCGGCGGAAGCGACGTAGCCCCCCTGGCTAGCCAACATCGACCTCGGTTATAATTCTTTGATGCGCACCCTGATTGCCACCCGAACTGAAGAGGATCAGGCTTTATGATTGTTGTCATGCCCGACGCGCGCTACGCAGGTGGCGCGGATACTGAGCAGGCTGTATTCGGCGACCGGGCAGAGCTCCGTCTCTATCAGGCGACCGACCTGAATGATGTCCCAGCAGAGGCTTGGGGGGCCGCCGAAGCGCTGATGGTCTGGGGACGGCTCCGCTGCGATAAGGCGATGCTTGACCGGGCCCCGAACGTCCGCATGATCATCCGCATGGGGGTAGGATTCGACGCACTCGATATTGAGGAAGCCGGACGGCGCGGTATTCCCGCTTGCAACGTGCCGGACTACGGCACCACGGACGTCGCTGACCACGCTATTGGTTTGATGCTGGGCCTGACCCGTGGCATCGTCCAGGTGCATAACAAAATTGTCTCCGACCCGGTTGGCAACTGGAATACAATCGATATCCCTATTATGCGCCGGGTACGCGGTACCACATTCGGCATTATCGGTTGCGGCCGCATCGGCACGGCGGCAGGCCTGCGCGCCAAGGCATTCGGAATGAACGTTGTTTTCTACGACCCATACGTACCGGACGGCAAAGACCAGTCGGTGGGTTTTGAGCGGCGCGAGAGCCTAGAGGAGATGTTGCGCGAAGCGGATGTGGTCAGCGTCCATACGCCGTTGACGGCGGAGACCAACGGCATGGTCAACGGCCAGGCAATCTCCTGCATGAAAGAATCGGCCATCCTGATCTCCACGGCACGTGGCAAGGTCTGTGACCTGGATGCCGTCACCGACGCGTTGAAGAATAACTGTATTGCCGCTGCCGGACTGGACGTGTTGCCTGACGAACCGCCGAACCCGGACCATCCGCTGTTCATTGCACTGAAGGCCGGTGAGAAATGGACGGAGGGACGTGTCATCGTCACCTCGCACGTTGCTTGGTACAGCCCTGACGGCGCTCATGATGCCCGCGAGAAGGCGGCGAAGACCGTGATAAGCTATCTGGCAGACGGCGTGCTCCGCAACTGCGTCAACCAGCAGTTTCTAGTCGCTAAGGGCTGAGGCAATCCGTCCGTTCGTAGCTGGGATGTGGCTTCCTTTTGGGGAGGGGTCCTAGAGTATCAACCTTCCCCCGCTTTCCGTAGTACGGGCTTCCTAGGGACCCGAATTTTTACCTAGCGGCCCTCATCTTATCGGTGCGTCGCCCTATGCTCAAATTAGTGCCTTGTTGATTCATTATTTAATGACGCAACATCCCTGTATGCGTTTAATGGAATGCACCATTAAGTCATGCTAACCAAACCCATGAACCCGGAGAAACCAAAATATGCTGAAAATCTACCACTCCCCAGGAACTCGCGGATTTCGAGTCATCTGGATTTGCGAGGAACTATCCCTGCCATACGAGGTCGTTCCAGTAAATTTTTCAACAGAATTCCGCTCCACGCCCGAATGGCGAGCGTTGAACCCTGTTGGTAAGGTCCCAGTAATGGTTGACGGCGAGATCACCATGTTTGAATCCTGCGCCATGATGCAATACGTATTAGACCGCTATGGTAATGGCCAGCTACAACCAAACAAGGAAGACCCGGGCTATGCCCATTATTTACAATGGTGCTGGTTCGCGGAAGCGACGTTCGCCCGACCGATGGGTGAAATCGTTAACCATAGGCGCGAATTCCAACCCGATATCAACGACGTAGTGTCCGAAATGAAAACCCGCGCGACGAGCTGTGTCGCCGCACTTGATGCAGCACTCTCTACGCAAACCTATCTAATAGGGGACACCCTCAGCGCCGCAGATCTTAGTATATGTTATGCAATTCGCGGTTACCGACGTTTAGTGAGCGATACGCTACCTACTAATGCTCAGGTGTATTTCGATAGGGTTACAGCCCTGCCTTCTTATGAGCTAACCGTGAAAGCCGATGAGGAAACAGCAGAGCGACTTAGAGGATAATTCAATATTAACACAGTTTTTAATCATGCAATTTGCAGAATTCAGTGCTCGCTTTGTTATGCGCCAACAGCGCCCGTTTGGTTGTTGTCATCAACCTATCTTCCCCAGCCACGATGATTGGTCTGACCCATCCGTCCCTGTCAAATCCAACCGTCCTAAATATCAAAGCCATTGACCCTTACCTTCGTTATGGTACGAGAAGTTCCAAAATACTAAGATTATATATTGTTATCCTTTAATTTATTTCCAAACTTTATTGGCAATTTCATTCGCTTTAGTAATTATGTATTCTTCATCTATGTTAAGAACTTTATGTTCTTTCATAATCCATTTTCCGTCTACCATTACTGATTCAACATCATGGTTTTGCCCCATGTGTACCCAGTTAGATAATACATCTGTTTGTGGCGTCAAATGTGGTTTCATAAGATTAACTATTATTAAATCGGCCTTGCTTCCTTTGGTTAAAGTGCCCGCATTAGAAATACCAAGAGATTTATAACCATTATGAGTTGCCCATTGGTAAACTTCTTTTGGGCTTGGATTTCTACCGTCTGCCATTCTTACACGTTCCATGAACATTCCTGTCCTCATAACCCCTATCATATTTTCATCCATATTATCTGATCCCATAGCAATTTTACATCCAAATTCCTTGAGATTTTTTATGTTAGGACACAAGCCTCTTCTGGCTGCAATTGCAGCGTTAAAAGCTACTGTTGACTTATACGTTCCTAAAATTTTTTCTTCTTTGGCTGTCATACATCTACAGTGTGCAGCAACAAGCTTTTCATTTAAAAATTCATTGTCTTCTAAATATTTTGTGGGAGTTGTTCGATAATTATCTTTTATACTTTGTACTTCACCCCATAATTGGTTTAGATGTATAGTTGAAATAACACCGAATTTTTCCTGAAAAGAACGAATGCTACGTAGTGAATTTGGAGAATTCATATCCGGCGCCCATGCAGCAATGCCAACAGTAATTCTTGAATCGTCATATTCATGCCATTTTGAATATAAATCGGACATTTGTTCTAATCCATTTTCATTTTTTTGTGGGTCAGATTTAATTTCCCCTGGTTCTCCATAAGTCCCTGAAATTCTATCTGATATTTGCTCAGCTAAAACTAAACGAAGACCACTTTTTTGTAATTCGTCAGCATAATCCATAATTCCGTCAGCAACTTCCATTGCAACAGTTGTACCGGATTTAATTGCTTCTAATGCACCAAGAAGCACCATTATTTGATTTTCTTCTTTAGAAATCTTCGGCAACGGACGCCTTGGTAGGCCAGGAAACGGAGGAGAATTTGACGAAGATTCGTTTTCGAAAATTCCCCTAGCTAATGTTAATCTGAAATGAGTATGGCAATTTGCAAATCCCGAAAAAATTGCTTTGTTAGTTGCATCTATTGTTGTTGCATCAGGGTATTTTTTTTCAACCTCTGAATTTGGCGTTATATCTAAAATAATATCGTTTTCTATGATTAAGGAATGTTTTTCTTTAACTAAAATTGTGTCGGTATATGTAACTATTTTCCCATTTCGAATTACAGTTTTCATCATTTTCTCCTGTCATTATTTCCCTCAGTATAACATAAAGGCCGAGGATATTTGGTCACGGCCACTATCAGTACCAGCTATGTCGCAGTTATATCGATTACTGCTGGCAGGGCGAGGTCTGCGAAACGTAGCGAGGAGACATATATAATATGAAGGAATCATCTGAGCGTAGACAGGCTCGGACAGCTATCATTTTTTCAAATATTGGTCACAGTTTCTCGCATATGTTCACGGTACTTTATGCGACTGCGGTCCTCTATCTACCAGAGGTGTTTGATTTGTCATACGGGGAGCTTCTCGGTCTTTCGAGCCTTGGGCTTCTTCTGTTTGGCGTAGCCGCGCTCCCAGCAGGTTGGCTCGGAGACCGGTGGAGCCAGATCGGAATGATGTCTATCTTTTTCATCGGCATTGGTGTGGGGGCAATCGTTGTAGGATTGGCAGTGGGACCGGAAAGATTGTTCGTTGGCTTGACCTTGATTGGGCTATTTGCGTCCATTTATCACCCAGTAGGTATTGCCTGGGTGGTGGCTTGGGCGAATAAACAGGGAATGACACTTGGCATTAACGGCGTTTTTGGTAATGCTGGTAGCGCGATAGCACCAGTATTCGTCGGATTGATGATTGACTACGTCACTTGGCGGGCGGCCTTCATCATTCCAGGAGTTCTTTCAATATTTGTAGGGATTGGATTGCTTTTAGTTTGGAGAGTAGGTTGGGTCAGGGATGTGACCAAGGATAGGACACCAACTGGTGCGCCGGATCCCAGTGCCTTTGTTCGTGTGTTCATCGTCTTAACCATCACCATGGCATGCACTGGATTCGTTTATACAGGCTTGACCAACACCATGCCGAAGCTAATGGAAATGGGATTGAGTGCTGCACTTGCGGCGAGCTATACGGAAATCGGTGTCTTCGTCGGAATCATTTCTGGTCTAGCGTCGCTTAGCAGTATCTTTGGCGGCTGGATGGCAGATCGCTATTCCGCGCGATCAATTTATATCATTTTCTGGACACTCCAGATTCCTTTACTGTTCACCATTGTGTCTCTATCTGACGTACCACTGCTAGTTGCGGTCCTATTGGTACTGAGTTTTATGTTGGCTTTTGCAGCTGCCGAAAACATGTTGGTAGCTCAATATACACCTTTTCGATGGCGGGCAGTTGCTTATGGTGCCAAGTTCGTTCTGGCTTTGGGTGTCGGCGGCCTAACTGTTCATCTCGCTGGCTGGTTGTTCGACCGCAACGGAGATTTTGGCGTTCTATTTGCTTTGTTCGGTGGTGCCGCAATACTGGCGGCTACAGCAGCATTCGTGCTGCCGGGTGCTCGTCCTAGGGCAGTGGAAGCAGCGGGTGCAGATTAGCTGTGCATATGAACAGGCTATCCCAAAGGCCAACAATCCCATCCCGCCAGCGCAGTTTGACCTGTCGGCTGCAATAGCCAAAGTATTGACCCAGCTTCTGCCACGGCCACTACCAATACCAGTTGTGCCGCAGTAACAATCGATGATTATTGCGAGGGTAAGGTGGGTGAAACGTCCGGAGAAAATGATGCCGACTCTGAAAACTCCAAAAGATATATTCCTATATGCCAAATGAAATGCTGTGGATTTTGAGGATATCTGGTGAATGTCGGTTAAATAGGAGCTAGAATCGTCATGCACACCAGACGAACCACCACGAACCGAGAGGGGAGGCGATGGCCAAGAAGCTAACCAAAGCGCAGATCAAAGACATTAATTTCCAGTACCTGCCGCGTCTCACAGTGAATAACGCGGATGAGTATCTGCAGAAATCGGCAGCGCGCAGTGCCCGGCTGCGTAAGAAGATCGCCTGCCAAATCGACGTGCCGTACGGGGACACGCCAGGACAGACGCTCGATATCTTTCCTGCTGCGCGCAAGGGAGCACCGGTGCACGTGTTCATTCACGGTGGCTACTGGCGCGCTCTCGACAAGGACATCTACTCCCACATCGCAGGGCCAATGGTCGCGGCCGGCGCTACCGTGGTGTTGCCCAATTACGATCTTTGCCCGCAGGTGCGCATAACAGACATCGTCCATCAGATGCGGCGCGCGATCGCTTGGGTCTACAAGAATATTGCCAAGCACAACGGCAATCCCAAAAGGATTTACGTATCCGGCCACTCAGCCGGCGGCCACCTCACCGGGATGATGATCTCGACCGACTGGTCGAAGGAGGGCCGCTTGCCAAAAGACCTGATCAAGGGAAGCGCACCTTTAAGCGGACTGTTTGACATCGAGCCGCATCGCCACTCGCAACTGCAGCCGGACATCCGACTGACAGCCAAAGAAGCCAAAGCCATGAGCCCGATGTATCTGCCTCCTTTCGCAAAAGGGCCCTCCATCGTCGCCGTCGGCGGCGCTGAGCCGGACATGTTTCATTGGCAGTCACTCGAATACGCGGCCCGTCTCAGGTTGCACCGGATCAAGGCGGAATACGTACCGACTCCAGGCGACAATCACTTTGGCATCACAGACCGCCTTGGCAACTCCCGGGATCCCTTGACCAAGGCATTGATCGCGCAGATGGACCTGTAATTGGGTCATTCGCAAATCGGTGGCAACGGATAAATAGGGAAAAGACCCCGGTGGAAGCGACGTAGAGGCCCCCTGGCCGGCCGCTAGGTGGGGGCCGTCCGCATAAAGCATTTCGGGGCGGCGGAATCGGGGTCGATACTTTGGTTGCGGTGGCCGTCAGGACAGGCTGCGGTGGTCAGTTTGTGGGAGAGGTTGTGGCGCTACGAGAACACCTTGCCCTTTGCTGTACGACACACCCAGATTGTACTGTGCAACGGCATTTCACTGTTCGGCGAAAGGCCGCCATTCACGCGTTTGCAGTTTTCGTCATAGGTCATCACTACTATCGCTCACGTCCGGAGAGGCCCTGCCAGCGTACATTTTATTTATTGTTAAGGTTCACGGCGTGACAGGCAGGGTGCGAAGTGCTTCGTTCATAAGGCACCAATCAGGTGCAGTTTCGAGCCGGTGATTGTGAGTCGGTTTAAAATGAGACTTGTCATCAAGCGCCATGCCGTTAACGCTCACAACGCCCATCTCAAGTTCCGCCCAAAGCCTCGTGCCGCAATCTCGGCAAAAGCGACGATGGTTGCGCCGCCCCTTATCTGACTTGACGGTAAAACCGCTAGGTTTTCCTTTGGACAGTTTGACACTTTCCAACTGCACTATATATGCGGTGTAAAACGCAGAGCCGCTGACAGTCTGGCAGTCAACGCAGTGACACAACACCTGCATTACAGGTTCGCTTGTCGTTTCAAATCGCACATTTCCGCAAAGACAGCCGCCTGAAATCATATTTGACATTGCCTACCTCCTCTTTCAACCCATGCGTTTGCGCTGTGGGCAAGGACGGACAACGTTTTCCTCCGGCACGAATTCGTTCCGCGCGACGCGGTTCAGGCTACGGCCGTATATGTGGAGGGAGAGAGACGTTGTCTCGCCTTCGTTGTGGACGCTGTGAATTTCGTGGGGCAGCAAGGTACACAGAGTGCCATGGCGCATGACGACCTCGCCCGCATGTTCCAATTCCGCATAACCGGCCCGGCTACCGTCGTCCAGACGGCGCCAGCCAATATTGCGCTCCACCCCTTCGATACCAATGATACAGGCCCAGGTCTGATGATCGTGGGGCAATACCGTGAAACCCGGCCGCCAACAGACGGTGGAAATCATGGGTCCATCGGGGCTGTCATGGATAAGGTTGATGCCCATGCCCTGCTCCGGATCGTATTGCCGGAACCGCTCCTCCATCCAATCGCTCTCGTCGGCGATGCGGCGCGCCAACGGCGCGATTTTCTCCAACGTCCGCCCCGGCGGCAGGTCCTTTGCGTTAATGGCACAAACATCGGTGATAAATTCAGACATCGAATATGTGGTCATGTTACATCCTCCCATGAACTGTCACTCTGAGTGCGCCTTGGTATCCGGCAAAAGCCATCAATGTTAAGATAATCTATATAACAGGATGAACGCGACGCGTCGTGGTTTCGATGGGTAGGTATCCGGCCCATTAAAAAGCCATTGACTGGTCTTAACGACCTCTGAGTTTTGGGCAGGCAGATCCGGCAACGGCGGATAGTACATAAAAATCGGCTCCATTTACCTGACCACCTTCCTGGTGCTTTAATCACCCCATGAGACGCGCTGTTCTCAGCACCTTCCTCTTTGTGGCCATCCTGGGCCTGGGCTGCATGGGTGTGGCTGTGCCTGGTAAGGCTGATGAACATTGCGACGAAAACAATCCCCAATATGATCCGAGTGAGTGTGAGCAACAGAATAATAAAAACAACTTAACTACTCTACGTAAAGATTACGCAACTTGGTCGAGCAACCACCAATCCGACGTCTTAAAATTAAAACCTCTTGCCGAACAGGGGGATGCTGATGCCCAGTACAAACTGGGGAAAATATATGAAAATTGGGGAGGGATGACTACCGGCCGAGAGCCCAATTATTCGTTGGCCCTGAAGTGG
>CAZDQC010000076.1:0-16218 GCA_964507245.1 uncultured Rhodospirillaceae bacterium | reverse complement strand
GCGGTCGTACCGTCGGCGCTGGCGTCGTGGCCGCAATAGTCGACTAATCGAGTAGCGAATTGAACTGATCCGAAGGCAGGAAAAAGAGCATGGAAAGCCAAAACATCCGTATCCGCCTAAAGGCGTTTGAGCATCGCGTGCTTGACCAGGCGACATTGGAGATTGCTTCGACAGCAAAACGCACGGGAGCTCGGGTGCGTGGACCCATTCCCTTGCCAACGCGGATAGAGAAATTCACAGTATTGCGTTCGCCGCATATTGACAAGAAATCACGGGAACAGTTTGAGATTCGTACGCACAAGCGGTTACTCGACATAATTGACCCAACGCCGCAGACAGTGGACGCGCTAATGAAGCTTGATCTGGCTGCTGGCGTGGACGTGGAAATCAAACTTTAGGATTGTATTATGAAGCGTTCTGGTCTTGTTGCACAAAAGGTAGGCATGAGCCGAGTTTTTAAGGAAGACGGTGGCCACGTTCCGGTGACAGTCCTGCATGTTGACAATTGTCAGGTGGTGGATCAACGAACCCAGGAACGGGACGGCTATACAGCCGTTCAGTTAGGTGTGGGCAAGGCCAAAGTAAAGAATGTTAGCCAAGCCATGCGGGGCCACTATGCTAAGGCGCAGGTGGAGCCTAAGAAACGCTTGGTAGAATTCCGGGTTTCGGACGACGCCATGATCGAGGTAGGCGCACAGTTGATCCCTTCCCATTTCGCAAGGGGTCAATATGTGGACGTCGGTGGTATATCTATTGGAAAAGGCTTTGCCGGTGCAATGAAGCGTTGGGGTTTCGCTGGCTTGCGCGCCTCTCACGGTGTTTCAATTTCACACCGTGCCCACGGTTCAACAGGTCAATGCCAGGATCCTGGCAAGGTCTTCAAAGGTAAAAAAATGGCCGGTCAGATGGGCGCAGGTCAAGTCACAATACAAAACCTCGAAGTGGTAGGCACGGACGATGACGCGGGCCTATTGTTGGTCAAAGGCTCAGTGCCGGGTTTCAAGAGCGGTTGGGTGCTAATTCAAGACGCGGTGAAAAAGGCGCTGCATGAAGATGCCCCCAAGCCGGCGGGTCTAATCGAGCGGCCGGTGGAAGAGGTCACATCTGCAGAGGTGTTCGTTGAGGAACCGGTAGAAAATGCGCTGGAAGAAACTACAGAGAACGTAATAGAAAAAGCTCCTGTCGAAGAGACTGCAGGGGCTGTCCCCGGCGATGTCGAGGCAGAGGAAGTCTTGGATGATTTAGACGATCCACCCAAAGGCGGCGGCGAGAAGGGATAATTGCCATGAAGACAAAGGTAATAACCCTGGATAACAAGGCCATAGGCAATATTGAGCTGGCGGAGGAAGTCTTTGGCATCAAACCACGACGCGACATCCTGCACCGCGTGGTCACTTGGCAATTGGCGAAGCGCCGGGGAGGCAATCATGGTTCCAAGGAGCGTAACGCGATCCGTGGTTCTGGCGCCAAAATTTGGCGCCAGAAGGGCACTGGCCGGGCACGGCATTCGTCCAACAAGGCGCCGCAGTTTAGGGGTGGCGGTGTGGCACATGGTCCCCGCGTGCGCGATCATATCCACAAGTTGACCAAGAAGGTCCGGGCCCTGGGCATGCGTTCGGCGCTGTCGGTGAAACATGCCGAGGGCAAGCTAGTTATCCTCGATCAGGCAGCCCTAGAGGAGGCTAAGACAAAAACATTGTTCACCAAAGTCGCGGACTTGGGCTGGGGTGATGTGCTGATCATTGATAGTGGTGATTTGGACCAAAATTTGGTACGGGCCGCCGGCAACCTCCCCAGCGTTCAAGTCATAGCGTCTACCGGCGCTAATGTCTATGACATCCTGCGCCGTGATACTTTGGTGCTGACCAAGAGTGCTGTTGAAGTTCTGGAGGCGCGCTATAAATGAACAAAGAACAAATCTATTCAACGGTCCTGGGTCCTGTAGTCACAGAAAAGGCCACTATGGGGTCCGAGCATGGGCAAGTCAGTTTCCGTGTTGCAATGAATGCCACGAAGCCGCGCATCAAGGAAGCGGTAGAAGAATTGTTTTCAGTTAAGGTGAAATCTGTAAACACCTTACGGGTCAAGGGCAAGGCCAAGAATTTTCGCGGTGTCAAAGGGCGCCGGTCGGGCTGGAAAAAGGCCATTGTGACGTTGGAAGACGGCGAATCCATCGACGTTATGGGCGGGGTGTAACGAAATGGCGTTAAAGCAGTATAAACCAACTACGCCGGGCCGCAGGGGCTTGGTTCTGGTGGTACGCTCGGAGTTACACAACGGTAAGCCGGTCAAGGCCCTGACGAAAGGTCTGACAAAAAAGGGTGGCCGGAACAATCATGGCCGGATTACCGCTCGGCGCCGGGGCGGTGGGGCCAAACGTAGCTACCGGATGTTGGATTTTAAGCGACGGCGTTTTGAAACTGCGACGGTGGAGCGACTAGAATACGATCCTAACCGATCCGGCTTTATCGCCCTGATTAAGTATGGTAATGGCGATTTATCTTATATTTTGGCGCCGCAGCGGTTGGCTCCGGGCGATACTGTAGTCGCGGGCGAACGCGTTGACGTGAAGCCCGGCAACGCCATGCCTCTGTCGAACATGCCGATCGGCACCATCATCCATAATGTGGAGATGAAGCCGGGCAAGGGTGGTCAGATCGCTCGTTCTGCTGGTACTTATGTGCAATTGGTGGGCCGGGACCAGGGTTACGCCATTCTGCGCCTGACTTCGGGCGAACAGCGGTTGGTACGAGCGGAGTGTATGGCCACCGTGGGTGCCGTATCGAACCCGGATAATTCAAACATTAAGCTAGCCAAGGCCGGGCGCAATCGTTGGCTGGGCAAACGCCCTTCGGTGCGCGGAGTGGCCATGAACCCGGTGGACCATCCCCATGGCGGCGGTGAAGGGCGGACTTCGGGTGGCCGACATCCGGTGACCCCGTGGGGTAAACCAACAAAGGGTAAGCGGACCCGCGCTGTTAGAAATCCCTCAAACAAGTACATCCTGCGCCGGCGGCGCTCGAAATAGAGAGGCTGAATCAAGATGTCTCGTTCTGTCTGGAAAGGCCCCTTTGTCGATGGCTATCTTCTTAAAAAAGCGGAATCGTCGGCAGCTTCAGGGCGTCAAGATGTGATCAAAATCTGGTCCCGGCGGTCGACAATTTTACCACAGTTCGTGGGCCTAACATTTGGTGTACACAATGGCCAAAAGCATATTCCTGTGTTTGTGAACGAGGATATGGTGGGCCACAAGTTCGGCGAATTCGCACCGACCCGGACTTACTATGGCCATGCCTCTGATAAGAAAGCACGGCGAGTTTAGGACCATGGGAAAACAAGCGAAAGAACGCCGTTTCACCGAGAATGAAGCTTGGGCCCTGGGAAGAAAAATTCGTACTTCTCCTCAGAAGCTAAACCTGGTCGCGCAGACAATTCGCGGGCTCGACGTGGAAAGTGCCATTGCGGAGTTGACATTTTCTAATCGGCGCGTTGCTGGGCCAGTGAAGAAGGTTTTGCAATCGGCAATCGCCAACGCTGAAAACAATCATGATTTGGATGTAGACGCGCTGTATGTGGCCGAAGCTAGTGTGGGCAAGAACATGGTGATGAAGCGCATGCGCCCCCGGGCACGTGGCCGTATGGCACGGATCATGAAACCATTCAGCGAAATCCGTATCGTGTTGCGTGAGCGCGAGGAGGCTAACTAATGGGTCAAAAAGTCAATCCGGTTGGCTTGCGAGTTGGAATTAACCGCACTTGGGATAGCCGTTGGTATGCAGACAAGCGAGAATACGGCCACTTGTTGCATGAGGATATCCGCATTCGCCGCTTCCTGCAGAAGCGGCTTGTGCAGGCGGGTATATCCCGTGTCGTCATCGAGCGTCCTGCGAAGAAAGCGCGGGTTACTATCTATACCGCCCGTCCTGGACTTGTGATCGGTAAGAAGGGTGCTGACATCGAAAAATTGCGCCAGTCCTTGTCGTTGATGACTGGAAATGACGTACACCTGAATATAGTAGAAATCCGTAAACCAGAAATCGACGCAAAGTTGGTGGCGGAAAATATTTGCAACCAGTTAGAACGCCGTATCGCCTTTCGCCGGGCTATGAAGCGGGCGGTACAGTCTGCCATGCGCCTAGGTGCCCTGGGAATTCGCATCAATTGCGGAGGCCGCTTAGGCGGGGCTGAAATCGCCCGCACTGAATGGTATCGCGAGGGCCGGGTGCCACTGCACACCCTGCGGGCTGACATCGATTATGGCGAAGCCACGGCGTTTACAACTTATGGCACCTGCGGAGTCAAGGTGTGGGTCTTTAAGGGAGAGATTATGGAGCATGATCCCATGGCTCAAGACGAGCGTAATCAGGACTCTCAAACGCCGCGTTCATAACCGCAACCCGGAACGACAAGGATTAGGTTGATCAAACCATGTTGCAACCGAAAAGAACAAAATTCCGCAAGGCCCATAAGGGTCGCATCCACGGAAAAGCTAAGGGTGGAAACAAGCTAGATTTCGGCTCCTATGGCTTGAAGGCCACGGGACCGGCGCGGATTACTGGCCGCCAGATTGAGGCAGCCCGACGTGCTCTTACCCGGCATATGAAACGTTCAGGCAGACTGTGGATCCGTATATTCCCTGACGTACCCGTCTCGAAAAAACCGACCGAAGTGCGTATGGGCAAAGGGAAGGGCACACCGGAATACTGGATTTGTAAGGTTAAGCCTGGGCGCGTGATGTTCGAGCTGGACGGCGTGCCCGCGGATGTGGCCCGAGAGGCATGCCGTTTGGCCTCGGCCAAGCTGCCGGTCCAGACGCGCTTTGTTGCTCGCCTTGGGGAGAAATTGTAATGAAAGCCGAAGAATTGCGTGGGCAGACCAAGGATCAATTGACCGATCAGTTGGTGGATCTGCGAAAGGAACAGTTTAACTTGCGCTTCCAAAAAGCTAGCGGTCAGCTGGAAAACACCGCTCGTGTGCGTCAGGTGCGCCGTGATATCGCGCGCATTAAGACGGTGTTAACCCGTGTTCAGGCCGACACTCTGGCGTTGTCTTAGGACCAAGGAGAACAGGATGCCCAAACGCATTATGCAAGGTGTCGTAGTTAGCGACAAAAACGATAAGACCATCGTGGTTCGGGTCGAACGGCGCTTTATGCACGCACAATACAAAAAGGTAATCCGACGGTCCAAGCAGTTTCACGCCCATGATCCCGAAAACAAATTCAAGATTGGCGATCATGTCCGCATTCGAGAATGCGCTCCGATTTCCAAAAATAAACGATGGATCGTCCTTGCCGAAAAGGCAGTGAGCTAGGAAGGTAGTGGGTAGACAGCCATGATCCAGACAGAAACCATGCTCGAAGTCGCTGATAATTCAGGCGCTCGCCGGGTGCAATGCATCAAGGTGCTTGGTGGTTCCAGGCGCAAGTATGCCTCGGTGGGCGATATAATCATCGTCTCCATTAAGGAGGCAATCCCCCGGGGTCGGGTTAAAAAAGGTGATATTCACAGGGCTGTTGTCGTGCGTACGGCCAAAGAAATTCATCGCTCGGATGGCTCTGCGATCCGCTTTGATCGCAATGCTGCCGTCCTGATCAATCCCCAAAATGAGCCCATCGGAACCCGCATTTTTGGCCCGGTTACTCGTGAGCTGCGGGCAAAAAGCCATATGAAAATTATTTCATTGGCGCCAGAGGTGATCTGATGATGAAGAGGTTCAGATTAAGGAAAGGCGATGACGTGGTGGTTATCTCCGGTCGTGACAAAGGGAAGACGGGTACGATTTTGCGGGTTATTCCGTCAGAGGACCGCGTGATCGTGGATGGCATCAATATAGTGAAGCGGCACACCCGGCCTAGCCAAGCCCAGCCAGGCGGAATCGTGGACAAGGAAGCGCCTATCCACATTTCCAACGTGGCCTTGGCCGATCCCAAGGACGGGTCAGCAACGAGAGTTGGCTACAAGTTCCTTGAAGACGGACGCAAGGTTCGCTTCGCCAAACAGTCGGGGGAAGTGATCGATGTCTAACATACCGCGATTGAAACAGCTGTATCGTGACGAACTGCATGAAAACTTGAAGGAAGAATTCGGATTTCAGAATGATCTAGCGGTTCCTCGTTTGGATAAGATCATCCTGAACATGGGCGTCGGTGCCGGCACCGATGATCGTAAGAAGGTTGATGCCGCCTATAATGACATGGTCAAAATCGCGGGTCAAAAACCGGTGATCACTAACGCGAAACGTTCCGTGGCTGTGTTCAAGCTTCGAGAAGGCATGCAGATTGGCTGCAAGGTTACGCTACGACGCGACCGCATGTACGAGTTTCTGGATCGTTTGATTACTGTGGCTATGCCGCGGATTCGAGATTTTAGGGGCGTTTCGCCGAAAAGTTTCGATGGCCGGGGCAACTATGCCCTTGGATTGACCGAACAGCTTATCTTTCCGGAGATCAATTATGATGAAATTGATGAAGTGCGCGGTCTGAACGTTGTGATTTGCACCACGGCGCCCAACGATGATCAAGGCCGGGCTTTGCTAGCCGGGTTCAACATGCCTTTTCAAAGCTGACATCAGGATTAGATCGATGCCGCGAATGTTAGGATTGCAAGTGAAAGTTTTCCTTCGGGGCCTTTCGCATCACAAAGGAAACCAAGAGGTCTAATATGGCCAAGAAGAGCGCCATTGAAAAAAACAAGGCACGTGCCAAGTTGGTGGGTAGATATATGAGCAGACGTGCTCGTCTGAAAGCGATTGCTTCGGATAAAAACCTCGGCCAGGAAGAGCGCTTCACCGCCCGGCTGAAGTTGGCGCAACTGCCGCGTAACTCGTCGCCAAACCGGGTGCGCAACCGTTGCGAACTGACGGGCCGCTCACGCGGATATTACCGGAAATTCCAATTGTCCCGTATCGCTTTGCGCGAGCTGGGATCGCTGGGACAAATTCCTGGCCTGACAAAGTCGAGTTGGTAGGGAGGGCGCAAAGATGTCAATGACCGATCCGATCGGCGATATGCTGACGCGAATTCGTAACGGCCAGCGCGCGGGTAAGGGGTCAGTGCATTCGCCGGCCTCCCGTCTCCGGGAGCATGTTTTGGAGGTTCTGCAACGCGAAGGTTATATCCGTGGTTATTCCCGTACGGACTACGACAAAGGCAAGGCGGAACTTTCCATCGAGCTGAAATATTACGAAGGCGAACCGGTGATTCAACAGATCAAACGGGTGTCTACGCCAGGCCGGCGGGTCTATTCCTCGGTCAGGCAATTACCGCACGTGGCAAATGGTCTGGGTATTTCAATTCTGACGACGCCTCACGGTGTTCTTTCGGATACCGAAGCGCGCGAGGCCAACGTGGGCGGTGAAATTATTTGCCAGGTATTTTAGGGGGTAAGGATGTCACGTGTCGGGAGCAAACCGGTGATCGTGCCTGACGGCGTCACAATTTCACTTGCAAATCGGGCGCTGACAGCGAAGGGGAAGCTGGGCGAATTATCCATGGCGATCGTTAATCAGGTTGATATCAACCACGCTGACGACCAGATCGTCATTACTCCAAAAGACGAGAGCAATAAAGCACGCGCTATGTGGGGTATGCAGCGCAGCCTGGCGCAGAACATCGTCACCGGCGTTTCGGAAGGTTTCACCAAGGAACTAGAAATCCAGGGGGTCGGCTATCGCGCGTCGCTTCAGGGTAAAATCTTAAAACTTCAACTAGGCCACAGTCACGATATTGATTTTACAATTCCCGATGGTATCGAGATCGAATGCGAACGGCCGACCTCGATCAAGATCAAGGGGATAGACAAACAAAAAGTCGGCCAGGTTGCCGCCGTTATTAGGTCCTATAGGCCGCCTGAGCCGTACAAAGGTAAGGGTGTGCGATATTTGGGAGAATATGTCTTCCGCAAGGAAGGTAAGAAAAAGTAGGCAAAGATGGGCAATTCATTGGAACTATTTAAACACCGCCAACGGCGAAATCGGACGGCTCTCAAGAAGCGTAATTCAGGCCGGCCCCGGTTGTCGGTCTACCGTTCGTCCCAGCATATTTATGTGCAACTGATCGATGATGCGGAAGGCCGCACCTTAACCTCCGCGTCGAGCCTGGAAAAACAGTTGCGTAATTCCTTGAAGACAGGTGCTGATAAGGAAGCAGCTACAAAAGTGGGTGCTTTGATTGCCGAACGAGCAAAGATTGCCGGTGTCGAGGCGGTGGTGTTCGATCGCGGCGGATATAAATATCATGGCCGGGTCAAGGCGTTGGCGGACGCCGCGCGTGAAGCCGGCCTAAGATTCTAGAAAGGCGGGTCATTATGGCACGTAATAATTTTGGGGATCGAGGCGACAGCGAATTCGTTGACAAGCTGGTTCACATCAACCGGGTTGCTAAAGTGGTTAAGGGAGGTCGGCGGTTTGGATTCGCCGCCCTTGTTGTTGTCGGTGATCAAAAGGGCCGGGTCGGATTTGGCCACGGTAAGGCGCGGGAAGTGCCCGAGGCCATTCGCAAGGCAACGGAAACCGCTAAGAGGGGTATGATCCGAGTGCCGTTACGTGAAGGGCGTACCCTGCACCACGACATTTCCGGCCGACACGGTGCCGGTAAGGTGCTATTGCGATCGTCACCTCCGGGCACTGGTATCATCGCGGGCGGGCCCATGCGCGCGGTGTTTGAATGCGTTGGCGTTCAGGACGTGGTGACTAAATCCATGGGCTCGTCTAATCCATACAATATGGTGCGAGCGACCTTCGAGGCGTTGAAGAAGCAGGTTTCACCTCGGATAGTGGCAGCCAAGCGGGGAAAGAAGGTTTCGGATATTATAGGTCGACGGAGCCGGGGCAATGCGGTGGAGAACGACGCGACTGAGCCGGAAAGGGAAACCGTTGACGCCTAGCTGTTAATGGCATGATTGACGCCCATATGTGGTCAAGGGTTTGGCCGTGCTGCTGCTGAGATTTGAGACTAAACTTGGGCAAATTGGGAAGCAAACCATGGCGAAAAAAAAGAAAACACTTACCGTGACCCAGATTGGAAGCCCGATAGGGCGACCGAAATGGCAACGTGCTAATTTGGTTGGCCTTGGTCTGGATAAATTACACAAATCTCGTACGTTGGAAGATACCCCCTCGGTGCGCGGCATGATAAATCGGGTACATCACTTGGTTCATGTTGAGGATGAGGCTTAAGTCATGAAACTAAACGAACTGCGCGACAATCCGGGCGCGCACCAAAAATCCAGACGCGTTGGCCGAGGTGCCGGCTCTGGTAGAGGAAAGACGGCTGGCCGGGGTAACAATGGCCAAAAATCCCGATCGGGTGTTGCCATCAAGGGGTTCGAGGGCGGTCAAATGCCCCTGTACCGCCGCTTACCCAAGCGGGGCTTCAACAATATCTTTGCCAAGCGCTTTCAGGTTGTGAATTTGGGTCGTCTACAAACAGCGATTGACGCTGGCAGGCTTGATGCAAGCAAGCCAATTGGCACGGCCGAATTGATCGCTTCTGGTGTGGTGCGCCGGGCTAGAGATGGCGTGCGCCTACTGGGCAAGGGCGAATTGACTACCATTGTAGATATCACAGTGGCAGGCGCCTCTGCATCAGCAGTTGATGCGGTCGAAGCCGCTGGCGGCAAGGTCACAGTGGTGAAGGAAGTAGCGATGGATGATGTCGCCGACAAGGCTAGGGACTAACGGCTTCGGCGGGAGAGGCGCTCTAACCGAAATGTAGAGCAGCCTAAAGGGCGAACAAAATGGCATCAGCAGCCGAACAACTAGCGGCGAATATCAACTTTGGAGCCTTTTCTAGGGCCACGGAACTGAAAAAGCGCCTTTGGTTCACCTTGGGTGCCTTAATTGTGTATCGCATCGGTACCTATATACCCATTCCGGGCATTGATCCGGCCGCACTAGCCGACATTTTCGAACAGCAGCGAGGCGGAATTCTAGGCATGTTTGACGTGTTCTCAGGTGGAGCCCTGGGGCGCATGACAATATTTGCCTTGAATATTATGCCGTATATCTCGGCCTCCATTATCATACAGTTGCTGACCACGGTTTCGCCGCACCTAGAACAGCTCAAGAAAGAGGGTGAACAAGGTCGCAAGAAAATCAATCAATACACCCGCTACGGCACGGTGGTCTTGACTGCGTTGCAGGCTTGGGGCATTGCCGCCGGATTGGAGGGCATGACTGCGACGGCGGGGCAGAGCGTGGTACTATCAGCCGGATTGTTTTTCAAGGCGAGCACGGTGATCACCCTGGTGGGAGGTACAATATTTCTGATGTGGCTCGGCGAGCAGATTACGGCCCGTGGCGTGGGCAATGGCATTTCCTTGATCATATTCGCCGGCATCGTGGCGCAATTGCCATCGGCCATTGCCTCCACTCTAGAGCTGGGCCGTACGGGGGCCTTGAACACCCTGTTTATCCTGTTCCTGATCGTATTGGTGATCCTCACCATCACCTTCATAGTCTTTATCGAGCGGGCCCAGCGCCGTATCGTGGTACAATATCCCAAGCGTCAGGTGGGACAGCGAATGTTCGGCGGCGAAAGCACTCATTTGCCGCTGAAACTGAATACTGCGGGCGTGATTCCGCCTATCTTCGCCTCGTCGCTATTACTGTTGCCCGTAACCGTTGCTTCCTTCTCCGCACAGGGTGGACCGGAATGGATTACCACGGTTACCTCACTGCTGGGGCGGGGACAGCCGCTGTATATGGCGCTCTATATCGGCGGCATCATGTTCTTTTGCTTCTTTTATACCGCTATTGTATTTAATCCAGCCGACACGGCGGATAACCTGAAAAAATATGGTGGCTTCATACCCGGTATTCGGCCTGGCAAACGTACGGCAGAATATCTTGACTATGTGCTGACCCGGTTGACGGTGGTAGGAGCCGGTTACTTGGCTTTGGTATGCCTGCTGCCGGAAATTCTGATGTCGCAATACGCGGTGCCGTTTTATTTTGGTGGCACATCGCTGCTGATTGTAGTCAGCGTTACTATGGACACGGTATCGCAAATTCAGTCCCATTTACTAGCCCACCAATACGAAGGTCTTATCAAGAAATCCAAGTTGCGGGGTCGTAACCGGTGAGATTGATACTCTTGGGCCCTCCGGGAGCGGGCAAGGGCACCCAGGCGCAGCATATTGTGAATGCTTACAATATTGCACAATTATCCACGGGCGATATGCTACGCTCAGCCGTCGTGGCAGGAACTGATATCGGGAACCGGGCCAAGACGGCTATGGCTGCCGGTGATCTGGTTTCGGATGATATTCTTGTCGGTATGATTTCCGATCGCGTGAACGAGGATGATTGCAAGAATGGCTTCATTCTGGATGGTTTTCCCCGCACCGTTGCTCAAGCGGAAGCGCTTGAGCAAATTCTGGGGAAAATGAACCTGAACCTGGACGCTGTGATTGAAATAAGAGTGGACGATGCCCAGCTAATCGGGCGTATCGCGGGCCGCTATACCTGCGCCAATTGTGGTGCGGGATATCACGACACCAATTTGAAGCCGAAAGTAGATGGCATTTGCAACAATTGCGGCCGCAATGAATTCACGCGCCGTTCAGATGACAACGCGGAGGCGGTGGCGAAACGCTTGCAAGCCTATCATGAGAAAACAGCACCTTTGTTGCCTTTTTACAGGGGAAAAGGTTGCCTGAAAATAGTAGACGGCATGGCGGATATCGATGATGTTACTCAGGCAATGATAGCCTTATTGGAGCAAGGTTAAGGCATTGACTTGGTGGCAAAAAAGCATTAGATCGCGGGGTTCCACATGCATTGTGAACGCCGCTGTTGTGGTTGCTCCCGTGGGCGGGATTTTATCCAGTCAAGAAACTGGTCAGCTCGCGCTAATTGAGCAGTTTTAGGCAAGTTTTGACGAGGAGAAACTAGGTGGCGCGGATAGCTGGTGTCAATATTCCTACTAATAAACGAGTCGAGATTTCCTTGACGTATATTCACGGCATCGGCCGAACTAAGGCCGTTGAAATTTGTGAAAAGGTTGCCATTCCCCGAGAACGGCGGGTTACGGAATTGACCGATCAGGAAGTGATTCAAATTCGTGAAGTGATTGACCAGGATCATATGGTTGAGGGCGATCTGCGTCGAGAAGTGGCGATGAATATCAAACGCCTGATGGATTTGGGGTGCTATCGTGGTATCCGTCATCGTAAGGGGTTGCCTCTGCGCGGTCAGCGTACTCACACCAACGCACGAACGCGCAAAGGCCCGGCACGGCCTGTTACCGGCAAGAAGAAGGTGTAATTCAGGATATGGCAAAGGAACGTACACGCGTCCGCCGTCGCGAGAAGAAAAACATCATCTCCGGTGTGGCGCATGTTAATGCGACATTCAACAACACTATGATTTCCATTTCGGACGTACAAGGTAATGTCATTGCCTGGTCGTCGGCCGGCGCCCAGGGCTTCAAGGGCTCCCGCAAATCAACGCCGTACGCGGCCCAGATGGCGGCAGAAGATGCCGGTAAGAAAGCCCAGGAACATGGTATGAAGTCACTTGAAGTGTTTGTGAGGGGCCCTGGCTCGGGGCGGGAATCTGCACTGAGGGCTCTACAGTCAGTAGGCTTTACCATTACTTTTATCAAGGACGTAACGCCGATACCGCATAATGGTTGTCGGCCACCTAAACGGCGGCGGGTCTGATCCCAACCCTGGCACCTAATCGGGCTAGTGGAGCAGGCATAAGATGTCTCGGGATGTCCCGAGTGCGGCGATTGGCGAGCGCGAGGATACAACGTGATCCAGAAAAACTGGCAAGAACTTATTAAACCCAACAAGTTGAACGTTGATTCGGATGTGGATCCGGATCGTAAGGCAACATTGGTGGCCGAGCCGCTGGAGCGCGGTTTTGGCTTGACCCTGGGCAATGCGCTGCGGCGCATTTTGCTTTCATCATTGCATGGTGCGGCGGTAACATCATTACAAATCGATGGCGTATTGCATGAATTCTCTTCTATCCCCGGCGTTCGCGAGGATGTGACCGACATCGTGCTCAACATCAAGGGCCTGGCGGTGCGTCTGCATAATGAAGGTCCCCGCCGCATGACCCTGAAGGCAGAAGGACCGGGCCCTATATCAGCAGCTAGCCTTGAAATGGGCCCGGATATTGAAGTGGTGAATCCAGAGTTGGTTATCTGCCATTTGGACGAAGGTGCTAAGTTATCCATGGAATTCACCGTCGATAGCGGTAAGGGTTATCTGGCGGCCGAAAATAACCGCAGCGAAGACAGCCCAATCGGCCTAATCCCGGTGGATAGCGTTTTCAGTCCCGTGCGTCAGGTTGCCTATCGTGTGGAGAACTCCCGCGAAGGACAAATTTTGGATTATGACAAACTAACCATGGACATGGAAACTGACGGTACGGTGACGCCGGAAGATGCAATTGCCTTCGCCGCTCGAATTTTACAGGACCAGTTGCAGCTGTTTATTAACTTCGAAGAGCCGCGCCAAGAGCCCGTGCATCTCGAACCGGAACAGCCACGCATCAATCGCAACCTGTTGCGCAAGGTCGACGAACTGGAATTGTCCGTGCGCTCGGCCAATTGCCTTAAGAACGACAACATCATCTATATAGGTGATCTCGTGCAGAAAACGGAACCCGAGATGCTTCGCACGCCGAATTTTGGTCGGAAGTCCTTGAACGAGATCAAGGAGGTTCTGACTCAGATGGGCCTACATCTAGGCATGGAAGTCCCTGAATGGCCACCAGAGAATATCGATGATCTGGCGAAACAGATGGAAACCGATTTTTAGGCTTGGATTCTTATATTCTGGTTTCTGTGGCGGGTTGGGAAAAGGAGCAACAACATGCGGCACCGCAAAAGTGGACGCAGATTGAACCGTGACAGTGCCCATCGCAAGGCTATGTTTGCTAACATGGCATCAGCCTTGATCAAGCACGAACAGATCAAGACTACCCTACCTAAAGCAAAGGAGTTGCGCCCGATTGTCGAGAAACTGGTAACCCTAGCGAAGCGGGGTGATTTACATGCCCGGCGTATTGCGTACGCACGCTTGCAAGATCGCGCCATGGTCGCAAAATTGTTTGATGTTGTCGCCGAACGCTACAAGGATCGCCTGGGTGGCTACATACGGATCATCAGAGCCAATTTCCGCTATGGCGATTGTGCGCCCTTGGCATATATCGAATTTGTCGACCGTGACGTGGACGCCAAGGGTCTAGATTCTGGCCCCCTCGTGTTGGACGAAGAAGATGAGGACGAAGCTGCTTGAGTGTCAAGGTTTGCTGGGCGGCGGAATAAGTATACACCGGGGCAGCCTTTGGGCTGCCCCGGTTGTTTTTGCGTCTTGTACTGTGGGCTGATTTGGGTAAGGAGTTATTTGTATCGTGAATAGGTTTGCCCCAGCGCTGCTGATTTTTGGAATGTTTGGGTTGGTTTTGTCTATACCTGAGGAGGCGATTGCAAAACTAACCCCAAAAAGTAATGCGCAGATGCAACTATCATTCGCGCCGCTAGTGAAGCAGGCTGCTCCGGCCGTGGTCAACATATACACCCGCCGTGTGGTGGAGCAGGTCTTGCGCTCGCCATTGTTTGATGATCCGTTTTTTCGCCGCTTTTTCGGTGAGCGTTTTGGAAGCCCTGGACGCAAAAGACAACAGAAGCAAAACTCGCTCGGTTCCGGTGTACTTTTGACGGCAGACGGCATGATTGTCACTAATCATCATGTAATCCGTGGCGCCGATGAGATTACGGTTGCCCTATCGGATCGCCGGGAGTTCGATGCAACACTAGTACTGGATGACGAACGCACTGATCTAGCAGTGCTAAGTATTGATACGAATGACGAAGGGCTGCCATTTCTGGAATTGCGAGATTCGGATAGCCTGGAGGTCGGAGATCTAGTCTTGGCCATCGGGAACCCTTTCAACGTGGGACAGACGGTGACCTCGGGTATTGTTTCGGCTCTGGCGCGCACGGGGATTGGTGTTTCCGATTTCCAGTTTTTCATTCAGACAGATGCAGCCATCAATCCAGGTAATTCTGGCGGCGCCCTGATTTCTATGGATGGCCGACTGGTGGGAATCAACTCAGCCATCTATTCAAAAACCGGTGGCTCCCATGGTATCGGCTTTGCAGTACCCTCCGCTATGGTGCGGGCTGTGTTGGCAAGTGCTAAGGCTGGCTTGTCCCATGTGAAACGACCATGGTTAGGGGCTTCAACACAAGCGATGACGGTTGATATTGCCGCCTCCATCGGCATGAAACGTCCTAGGGGTGTAATGGTGCGATCTGTATTTCCCAACGGACCGGCAGATCGCGCCGGCGTCGTGGTGGGCGATGTGGTCTTAGCGGTGGATGGCCATGACATTTCTTCGCCGACGGCACTAAATTTCCGTCTAGGCACCCGAATGATCGGTGAAAAGGCACCATTCTCAATTTTGCGAAACGGCAGCCTAAGAAAATTTACTTTGAAGCTCGTAGCCGCGCCGGAGAGACCGGCAAGGAATTTGACGAAATTGACGGGTCGGCAACCTCTGGCCAATGCCACCGTGGCCAATCTGTCGCCGGCGTTGGCAGAGGAATTGGGTCAGGATACTTTAGACCGTGGCGTCATCGTCATGCAGGTGGACAGGCAAACACCCGCACGGCGCTATCTGCGGCCTGGAGACAAAATTCTGCAAGTAAATCGTGACCGTATTGGGTTGGTAAAAGACCTGATCAAGTCCTTGAAGAAGTCAGTCGATGAATGGCAGATTACAATGCAGAGAGGAAACAAAGTACGAACCATCCGGTTTGGCCTATGAGTACTCTGTTCGAAGCCGCTAGCATGGATCAGGACTCCTTGCGGCCGCTAGCGGAGCGCCTGCGGCCTGATAACCTTGATCAAGTAATCGGCCAGGATCATTTGTTGGCAGATGAAGGTGCGATCCAACGCATGTTGGCCGGGTGCCGGTTAGCCTCTCTGGTTTTGTGGGGGCCGCCCGGGAGCGGTAAGACTACCATCGCGAGACTATTAGCAACCCAAGTGGGACTATATTTTGTGCAGCTGTCAGCGGTTTTTTCCGGTGTCGCGGACTTGCGTAAAGCGTTTACCGCCGCTAGCAAGCGGCGGGTTAGCGGGCAAGGCACCCTGTTATTCGTGGACGAAATCCATCGGTTTAACCGATCGCAACAGGATGGATTTCTACCGTATGTCGAGGACGGCACCATAATCTTGGTGGGCGCCACCACCG
>CAZDQC010000075.1:2488-16303 GCA_964507245.1 uncultured Rhodospirillaceae bacterium | reverse complement strand
GATGGGCGGCTTGCACCACCTCTATACGGTCTGTAGGAACGACATGGCCGTAGCGGGTTACCACCAGGCCCTCGACATCTGCCGGCCATTGTTCTTCAACCGCTCGGGCCATACTAGCAGCCGCTTTACCAGCACCCAGGACCACAGTACGCCCGTTAGGCCGGGGCGGCAAATTAGCCGCCAGGCAATGTCTCGGGTCCGCGGCTGTAACGGCGGCCTCAAAAAGCTCATGCAACAGGATAAGGCGGTTCTTCGTCACGACGTGTGCACGGCAACCTGATTAACTAACCAATTCGGGACAAAGTATAGGTCAATAGTCGTGACTTGGCCAAGGATGCCGTCCATCGCCGATCCGCTGCCGTTCGGGCGGAATTGCGAAAAGCCATAGGGGGGAATGCTGGCGTAGAGAGCCATCTGGGCTCCTGTCCAATACGCGTCCTTTATGGGATGCTCTCGCTTATAGTCGTCTTCAAATATTTCAAACCTAGCAATCTCGAACCTATTATCAAAAAGAGTAAATTCCATCGTTTTACAAATAAGGGGAGTTATTCAAAAGCCTGCTAGGCTTCCTCACCAATTTGTGAATCTTGCCCCGTACCGCCAAGCTTAGCCGCCAGAGCCGCCTCCATGAACCCGTCCAAATCGCCGTCCAGGATTCGTTGAGCATCCCCTCGTTCTACGCCGGTACGAAGGTCTTTGACCATCTGATAGGGATGAAGGACATAAGAACGGATCTGATGTCCCCAACCAATATCAGTTTTTTTGTCTTCGATGGCCTGTTTCTCGGCCTCGCGCTTTTGCAACTTAGCCTCGTAAAGTCGCGCCTTCAGCATGTTCATAGCGACGGCCCGGTTTTTGTGTTGCGAACGCTCCGCCTGGCATTGTACGACAATGCCCGTGGGCTTGTGGGTGATGCGGATAGCACTGTCAGTGGTATTGACGTGCTGGCCCCCTGCACCCGAGGCACGATAGGTATCGATACGTAGGTCGCCCTCGTTGATCTCAATCTCAATATCATCGTCGGTCTCAGGATAAATCCAGACGGAAGCAAAAGAGGTATGGCGCCGAGCGTTGCTATCAAAAGGGGAGATGCGCACCAAGCGGTGCACACCGCTTTCGGTCTTCATCCAGCCATAAGCATCTTCGCCCTTTATGTGCAACGTTGCTGATTTTAGGCCAGCCTCTTCACCCGCACTAGCTTCCACCAACTCACTCTTAAATTTGCGCTGAGTGCTCCAGCGGCTGTACATTCGCAGCAGCATCTCGGCCCAGTCTTGGGACTCCGTTCCTCCTGCACCAGCATGGATTTCCACATAGCAATTGTTGCTATCGGCCTCGCCGGAAAGCATCGATTCCAAGCGCAATCGGACCAGCTTTCCCGCCATGGCCTCGATCTGTGCCTCGGTCTCAACGATGATACCGCCGTCGCCCTCATCCTCGCCCATTTCAATCAGCTCAAGGCAATCGGAAAGTTCGCTGTCCATATTCCGCAGGCCAGCAATGGCATTATCCAAATTGGTGCGCTCCCGCATCAGTTCTTGCGCGCGGGCGGCGTTATCCCACAGGCCAGGATCTTCGATAAGCTTGTTCAGTTCATCCAGGCGTTTAACTGCAACACTCCAGTCAAAGATGCCTCCGTAGAAGAGCCAAATTCTGGACAATCTCGTCTACAAGGTCCTGTGTTTCCGCACGCATCGGTTCACTCCAATAGCTACCACGCTAATACAGGCCACCCGTGCCGGCCCGTTTGTTGGTGTTAATTGCCTCCGCGGCAAGGGTACCGTCAAGCACCGGGCCGGAAATATTTGGCACTGTGCCCGGTTTGAACGCTTCTAACACAACACGACGTTCGTTTGGTCCCGCTGGCAAACCCGTCTCGCCGGCAATTCTTACCAATTGAATGCTGGGAGGAATTCGGAATGGAATTGCGGGCCGCTTTGCTAACGCACGGGCCATGAAGTCGCGGAACACCGGTACGGCAACCGAGCTGCCAGTCTCTCGCCTGCCCAGACTGCGAGGATTATCAAATCCAATGTAGACGCCCACTGCCAGATCTGGCGAAAAACCCATGAACCAAGTATCGCGGTTCTTGTTAGTGGTTCCGGTTTTTCCTGCCAATGGCTTACGGATCACTTTAATACGGATCCCCGTGCCTCGTTGCACCACGCCTTCCAGCATGGAGACTACCTGATAGGCTGTGCCTGGCTCTATTATTTGTTGCCGCAAATCCGCGATCTCGGGCGTTACCTGTCCATGCCAACCAGACGAAACACAGCCAGGACAATCACGGGCGTCATGGCGGAATACGGTACGCCCACGCCGATCCTGTATGCGGTCGATTAAGGTAGGCACCACCCTCTTTCCACCATTCACCAACATGGCATAGGCGGTAGTCAAATTCAACAAAGTGGTCTCGCCGGCGCCTAGTGCCATAGGCAATAAGGGAGGCATGTCTTCGATGATGCCAAAGCGGCTAGCGTAATCTACTACCTTGTCCATACCTATGTAGTTTGCCAATCGTACGGTCATTAGGTTTCGGGATTTTTCGATTCCCAATCGTAGCGTCGACGGACCATAGAAGCGCTTGGTATAATTTGCAGGTTTCCACTTGCCCCGACCATGCCCCACATCAATTACAAATGGGCCGTCTAGAACCAGGGACGAGGGGGTAAAGCCGTTCTCCAGCGCTGCCGCATAGACAAACGGCTTAAAGGCTGAGCCGGGCTGACGCATGGCTTGGGTGGCACGGTTGAATTGCGAAGCCTCATAGGAATAACCGCCTGACATGGCCAGAACCCGGCCTGTGTGAGGATCCATGGCTACCAAGCCACCGTTGATCGCTGGTATCTGTTGCAAGCTGTAATAGCCGGGATGGTAGGACTTGTCCGTCTTGGGCACGGCAGCGACGGCAACCACATCGCCGACATTCAGCACATCGCTGGTCCGACGCACGCGCGGTCCCACTCTTTCCCTCTTGCGCCAAGGCCGTGCCCAGATCAGTTGCTTAAGTGGGATACTACCTTCAACGCCGTTGGAAACGCCAATCTCCGCCTTCTCAGCATTCAGTTTCAAAACGACGGCCATGTACCAATTTCCAATTCCCTTTGGAATGGGTACATTCCCCAGGGCCGTCAACCAATCATCAGTAACTCTAATACGGGTCAAGGGGCCGCGCCAACCGTGGCGACGGTCGTAGGCCGCCAGTCCCGCACGCAATTCCTGGTCCGCGATGGCCTGCAGAGCCGGCTCCAACGTAGTGCGAACCGAAAGGCCGTCTTCGTACAGACGATTTTCGCCATATTTTTCCAATAGCTCGCGTCGCACTTCTTCTGCAAAATAGCCAGCCTCAAAGATTCGAGTCGGATCGGGCCGCCGCATCAACAAAACACGAGCAGATGCGCGTTTAGCGTCCAGTGGACTGATCACACTGTTATCCGCCATTTGCTTCAGCACCCAGTTGCGCCGTTCTTTCGCTGCCGTTCGGTTCCGAATTGGGTGATAGTTATTCGGCGCCTTGGGCAGCGCCGCCAGGTAGGCAGTCTCCTCCAAGGTCAATTCATCCAGGGATTTGTCAAAATAATTTAAAGCAGCTGCTGCGACGCCATAGCTCCCAATTCCGAGATATATCTCATTTAAGTAGAGCTCCAGGATCCGATCCTTGGAGAAAGCGTTTTCAATGCGAAAGGCCAGGATAATTTCCTTAATTTTACGGGCAATGGAGATTTCGTTAGTCAGCAGGAAATTTTTTGCCACTTGTTGGGTAATGGTGGAGGCTCCCACTGGTCGGCGTTTGCCACCGCCCATAACGTTCCAGACATTTCGGAAAAACGCCGTCGCGATGCCGGCAAAATCAATACCCGGATGGCTGTAAAATGTCTTGTCCTCAGCGGAGAGAAAGGCATCAATAACAAGCCTCGGAATAGCGGTGGTGGGCACAAACAAGCGCCGTTCCCGCGCAAACTCTCCAATCAGAGAGCCATTTCCCGCGTGCACCCGGGTCATTACAGCCGGTCGGTAATCAGCCAATTGCTGGTAGTCAGGCAAGTCCCGACCAAACCGCCACAGCAAAAATAGGCTGCTGCTACCGCCAGACACAACAAGCAGTAAGAACAGTGAAAATATGATTACCAAAAACCGTATCATCTTCCCATCATCGCGGCTACGATCCGGCTCTTAATCAATAATCCAGCTAACTTAGCAACTACCTTCTGAATGTGTCAGCTTCATGGCGCGAATTTACTGCTTTTGGGATGTGAAATAATTATTGACGGCGCGGGCGATGCCGGCGGCCATGGCAGCTTGTGATTTTGGGTTGGTAAGCATCTTCTCATCCCGCCGGTTTGAAAGATATCCCAATTCAATTAATACCGAAGGCACATCAGGCGCCTTCAAGACAACAAAACCGGCAAACCTGTGCGGTTTGCGTCGCATGCGGATCGATTGCCGCAATTCAGGTAGCAAAGATGCCGCGAACTGGGCGGCATAATTCATGGTTTCCCGCTGGGTCAATTCAATTAGAATAGAGGCAACCTCATCATCGTGCACCTTAAGGTTGAGACCGGCAATCAGATCGGCCCGATTCTCCTTCGCTGCCAGGGCGGCTGATTCCTTGTCGGATGCCTTTTCAGAAAGAGTATAGACGCCGCCGCCCCGGATTCTACGGTCGGTGATCGAATCTGCATGAACTGAAAGAAACAGATCCGCCCCGATCGCCCGGGCGATAGCCACCCGCCGCCGCAGGGAAATGAAGGTATCCCGGTAGCGAGTAAACTTCACACGCTGACGACCCAATGTGAGAATAGCCTTCCGAATTTGATGCGCCATGGCCAGAGTAACATGTTTTTCAAAAATGCCGCTAACACCGATGGCACCAGGGTCCACACCGCCATGACCAGGATCAATCACCACTAAAGGCTTCTGAGCAGGGTCGCGTTTAGGCTTCGTGGCCGTAACGGGCTGAGCCTGATTTCGGCCTCGGATTGGCAATGCCTGTACGGTTCTTATGAAGGCTAGGCGAGTTGTGGGCCTGATATCTATTACGATACGGTGACCATGATTCGCCGAAGGGGGTATCGTAAATGACACCTTCGCAAGACCCGGAGATATTAGATCCAAAACAACCCTTGCGTTACCAGACTGATATTGGCCATACCGCAGACCAGCGATAATACCACCCTTTCGACGCGCCGTTGCTGCAGGCACATCCCATTTGATGTCCGGGAGATCAATTACAATTCGGTAGGGATCGGCTAGGGCAGAGATCTGGTAGCGCACTTCGCCGGACATTTCGAGCACCACGCGGGTCTTATCTTTGTGAATGCCAATCCGTATGTCCCTGGCCGTCGTCATCGCCCACCCAGGCTGCGACAGCCCACATACCAAACACGCCAAAATGCCAAACAAAATGTAACGAGGACAGTTATGGGCAATCATGGCGCATCTAGTAGTCGCGAATCGTTAAACCACAATATCTGATATAGACTTTTATATCCACGGTGTAGAGTTTTCTAACTTGCGTTTTCAGCACCGAATTTTAGGTCCTTGAATTTTTATTTGAGAAAACCGTGTATGAAGCGTATATCATGGTGGTTGTGTATTAGTTCCGTTTCCTTTTCACTGGATTTTATCCGGTGATGGTGTGGCGGTAGAAGCTGGGTTGTGCCGGGACCGGCAAGATTTCTTGTTTCCCGGATGCCAGATCAATATCGTTATGCGTTTGGGCCAACGGATTGGATAGGTGAATTCGAAGCCAGGTTCGGTATGGGCGAAAGCAATATGTCGAACGGGTGATGGTAGAAGGATCCTCGTCCTGGCTAGTCAAGGCACGTATAGGATTGATTATTCCAATTGCGTCGCCAGGGAAGTGTCGCAAGACTAATGCGAAGACATTCTCGGACTGTGCCGTTTGACGGGTTGATATCCCCATTTGCCGGCTTCGCTACAAATAAGGGACCGCATCATCCTGCAATTGCACTAGATGGTGGCGGGCATGAAAATATGACGACGCGTATGTTGATTGACGCGACGCATGCGGAAGAAACCCGCATCGTCGTTGTCGATGGCAAGCGGCTAGTTGATTTCGATTTTGAAACAGCCACAAAAAGACAACTCAAAGGCAACATCTATTTGGCCAAAGTGACGCGGGTGGAGCCGTCGCTGCAAGCGGCTTTTGTGGATTATGGTGGCAATCGCCATGGTTTCCTAGCATTCAACGAAATCCATCCCGACTATTATCAAATTCCCGTTGCCGATCGCGAGGCCCTGTTAGCAGATGAAGCCGCACAGGCTGCCCAGCAAGCGGAATTAGAAGACAGGGTCGACGAAAACAACGACCACGTCGAAAACATTGAAAATAATGAATCTGAACCTGTGATCGCCGAGGGCGATGACGCGGTGATCCTGAATTCAGATCGTGCTGAGCGTAACGACAGTAGCCCTTTTGACTCTGAAGCAGTGAATGCAATTGGAGACGAATACGGAGGCGAAGAAGTTTCATCAGCCGGCGCGGTTGATGTCCTGGATGAAGTACCCCGGCCTCGAGCACGCAGCCGACGCAGTTACAAGATACAAGAAGTAATTAAGCGGCGGCAAATTCTGCTGATCCAAGTGGTTAAGGAGGAACGAGGCAATAAGGGCGCCGCATTGACTACATACCTTTCCCTGGCTGGCCGTTATTGCGTTTTAATGCCAAATACGGCGCGTGGTGGGGGCATAAGCCGTAAAATCTCTAACCAGACAGCGCGAAAGAAGCTGAAGAATATTGTTAGCGACTTAGATGTACCTGAAGGCATGGGGGTTATCGTTCGAACAGCCGGACAGAATCGCACAAAGGCAGAAATTCGTAGGGATTTTGAGTATCTTCTGCGCCTTTGGGACAGCGTGCGAGACCTAACCTTGGATTCCTCTGCGCCCACCGTAGTCTATGAAGAGGCCGACCTGATCAAACGGGCTATTCGCGATATGTACGCCAAGGACTTTGATAAGGTCTTGGTGGATGGAGACGATGGCTATCGCGTGGCCAAGGATTTCATGCGAATGCTGATGCCATCACATGCAAAAAAAGTTCAACCCTATCGAGACCGTATCCCACTGCTACACCGCTATCAAGTAGAACAGCAACTGGATAGCATGCATTCGAACGTGGTCCAGTTAAAATCCGGTGGCTACCTAGTGTTTGCGCAGACGGAAGCTCTGGTTGCCGTGGATGTGAACTCCGGCCGTTCTACCAAGGAGCGCAATATCGAGGAAACTGCCCTCAAGACAAACCTGGAAGCGGCAACCGAGATCGGCCGCCAATTGCGTCTGCGGGATTTGGCAGGATTGGTGGTGATTGATTTCATCGACATGGACGAGAACCGCAATGACCGTGCGGTCGAACGGTGTATAAAGGAGGCTTTAAAGGATGATCGGGCTCGCATTCAGGTGGGCCGAATATCGACATTTGGTCTGATGGAACTTTCACGCCAGCGTTTACGCCCTAGCTTATTCGAGGCTTCGACGAAGGCCTGTGATGTGTGTAGTGGCACAGGGTTTATACGAACTACCGAATCCACTGCCTTGCATGTTTTGCGCGCGGTCGAGGAGGAAGGCATTCGTGGCCGCGCCTCGCAATTGAGCGTACACGCACCCGTCGATGTGTCTTTGTATCTACTTAACCAGAAGCGGGACCATTTAGCAGAAATTGAGCAGCGCTATGGTCTTAAGGTTTATGTCCAGGGGGATGCCTCGCTGGTGCCACCAGATTGTCGCGTAACTGTGGACCAGACTCGCACTCCTCAAGAAATTGAGGCGATTGAACAGGAACGAAAGCGCTCGGCGGAAAAAATTGCTCTAGCTGATGGGGAAAACGACGCTTCAGACATCAAAACAAGTGATGGTGGCGAATTTGAAAAATCTACGGAGAAGCGGCCCCGCCGGCGGCGACGCTCCCGCAAACGTAATGAGGAACGCAAGACCGAAGTTCACGAACAGGATGCCAGCGAAACCGGAGTAGACGGTGCCAAAGGTCAGGCCAATGATGAGGTTGGCGAAACGGATCCCAATGGTGAGGATAAGCCCCGACGCCGGCGCCGGGGACGGCGCGGCGGGCGCAGACGCCGTGCAAGCGAGGATCCGGCTGAACAGAGTGGAGGAGTCGAGCAAAAGGCAGGACGAAATGCAAAAACTCTTGAGGCTACGACGGATGCAGCTGAAGAGACAGTTGGAAATGGAGCCGATCAATCAGGCTCCCAGGACGAATCTTTTCAGGAAGACCCTAGGCCTTCGGTTGCTGAGCGAGTGGAAACGCTGAACACCGAGAAACAAGGAGCTTTGGATACACCTGATTCTACGTCTTCCGCCAACTTCTTCGGAACAACGGAGCCGCCCGTGCCCACGAATTCTGATACCTCCAGGTTGATAAATGCAGACAGTGAAGCGGTACCCGTAATTTCGCAAGCGCCTGACCAACCGGAGGCCGAAGCCGCGGCCAAGCCTACCAGCCTGCCGGCGCCAAATACCAAACCAATTAATGAGCAGAAGCAAGTAATTGGATCTAACGAAGTAGCTATTACCCCAGATGAGATCCCAGCAGAATCCATCAAAACGAAACGCCGCGGCTGGTGGCAGCGGGGAGGACTATTTTAACCGGAGATCTTGTGGACTAATGTTCCTCGGCGAGCCAGTTTTTAATTCTTTGGCAGGCTTCCACCATATCCTCGGTGGAGCCAGCAAATGAAAATCGCACGTATGATGCGCCATCCACAGGATCAAAATCATTCCCGGGCGTAGTTGCAACACCCGTACTCTCCAACATCCTCGCGCAAAAGGCCACAGCGTCATCAGTAAATTTTCGCACATCCGCATAGATGTAAAATGCGCCGTCCGCCGGCGCGAATTCATCCAAACCAGCCTTTGGCAACTCCGACAGCAACAGTTCCCGGTTACGGGCATATCGCGCTACATTTGCATCAAGTTCCCGGGCACAGTCAAAGGCTGCGACGGCGGCATGTTGAGACAGGCTGGGAGCGGAGATAAAGAGGTTCTGTGCTAGACGTTCGACAGGACGCAGCATATTGTCCGGCAATATCATCCAGCCCAAGCGCCATCCAGTCATGGAGTAATATTTGGAAAAAGAGTTAATAACCACGCAATCACTATTGTAGGCGACGGCTGTGTTCGTCACGTCGCCGTAAGTTATCTGGTGATAAATTTCGTCCGAGATGTAACGAATTTGGTTGTCCTGGCAATAGGCGAGAATTTGGCGTAACTCCTCGTCCCGAAGCATCGAACCCGTGGGATTTGCCGGTGAAGCAATCAAAAGACCGTCCAAATCACCACCACCCGCAACATCCAGCGCCTGCAGGGTTGGTTGAAACCGACTGTCCGGGCCGACTGGCACCTCCACCGCATGAATATCCAGGGCTCCCAGAATATTTCGATAGCAGGGATAGCCAGGCCGCAGAATTGCCACCTTATCGCCGGGATCGAACGCCGCAAGAAATGTTAATAAGAATGCGGCGGAAGAACCTGTGGTGACACAGACCCTGTTGGCAGGCACATAAACACCGTAGCAATCCTGGTAGTGGCGGGCGATCCGTTCCCGTAGGGGCGGGATCCCCATTGCCAGAGTGTAACCAAGGACGTCATCGTCCAAAGCCCGCTTGGCTGCCTCGATAACGCCGCTAGGAGCAGCAGTTGACGGCTGTCCGACTTCCATATGCGTGACACCCTCGCCAATGGCCTCGCGCTCAGCAGCGGACTTCATCACGTCCATGACGATAAAAGAAGGAATTTTACCCCTATTTGAAATTTTCATTCTGTTCTCAAAAAGCTTCAAATGCGGCAAGTCCATGCCACTGAGAATCAGTAGCAAACTGACAGCTTTCGGGCCTCGTCCGGATGCCTTTCGGGCACCAAAGCCCTTGCACCCGTCCCTTTGCATTGCTTCGTCCCGCCATTGCCTCGATCAATGTTTGGTCCCTTCCCATAATGCCCATGGCAACCATAGCTGCCGCAACCGACCCATTCGGACCTCCTGTGCCTGACACGGCCATCACTGTCTGGTTCAGGTGATTATTGACGCCCAATACAGGCAGACCACCACTACCCTTTTTGGCAGCCGTTGCCATAAATATGCCCAATTCGGGCACCGTTGTGGCCGCTCCAAAGGCACTATTCATGTCAAACACGCAGGCAACCGATGATCCGAAGCTGTCCCCTATAACTAACCCGGCCTGACCTCCATCAACATCCAACGCCATTTTCTCCGATCCAAAGACCATGGCCCCAGCTTCACTTGGCGATGTTTTCAGAACTAGGCTTAGAAGTTTTCTGCCTTGGTTCTTATCCTTACCAAGAGCCGGGAGGTGCAGCACGTCGTTACCAATCGGTGTTTTTTCCGTCCCGCGCCAAATTGCGCGATAATTGCGTAAATCAGAAATCTTGATTCTCCCACCACCGCGAGCGGCGGCCTGGACGATCTGTTGGCCCGCCTCGCCACCATAAAGATCGCTAACCCCCCGTGTACGAATTCGGGTTAGAACAGAGGCTAATTCCACCTGGACAACGGTCTCTGATTCGTCCAAGGGTTTTCCGTCTGCTCGCAGAAAGATCCTCCTCGCCGTCCTGTCAACGTGTAGACGGCTTACCTGCGGTCGCAGACGTTTGGCCAATGCGCGGCTCACCTGATGGCCGAATCGTGCCATGGTTTCCGCTGGCGCTACTAATTGGTTCCAGGGCAGATGCCCATAGCGACTATGCAATAACGCCATGCCCCGCAAGGCTCCCGGTACCGCGATGCTGCCCCCAGCGGCCGCCCTGCCAACGCGGAAATCCAACGTCACCGCCCTGTTCGAACGGTGATCATAGTAAAGACATACCCCTCCACCACCCAGCCCGACCGCGACAGGGTAAGTGACCGTCATCGCAAAATAGGCTGCCACCGCTGCGTCCGCCGCCGAACCCCCGGCCGACAAAATATCCCGTGCTACCAGAGCTGCGCGTGGCTCTTCGCTAATAGCGGCACCCAAGAAACCTTCAACGGCACCGATCTCTCCCGTCTTGGGGGGCGCGACCCCACAGGCTGCGACCAATAGCAGCAATGCCACCATGCAGCCGCGTTGACGCCGCCGCAGCGCAAACATAGATTTAAGTTGACTTAATGATGGAGCGGTGGGTGTGCGGTACATAATTGGACTATTACTGCTTTCTACCTTAGCCTTGTCCCTTAGGCCTGAAACGGCCCAGGCGCGCCGGATCACTTTTATCCGTGACGCGGAAATCGAAGATACCATTCGTCTGTTCGGGATACCACTGTTCGCCGTCGCCGGATTGGAACCTTCCGCCGTTCGTGTGCATTTAGTTAAGGATCCAGCAATAAACGCCTTTGTCGCCAACGGCCAGCGCATCTTTCTGAATACGGGATTGTTGATTGCGTCGGACAACGCCAATCAAGTGATTGGCGTTCTGGCCCACGAAACTGGTCATATTACAGGCGGCCATCTAGCACGCACCCATGAAGCCCTGCGGGATGCTTCCGCCAATTCCATCATGGCATTTGTACTTGGTGCCGCCGCCATTGCCGCTGGCCAAGGTCAGGCGGGTTCTGCCATCATCGCAGGCGGCCAGCATGTAGCACAACGTTCGTTCCTAAAATATAGCCGGATACAGGAAAGTTCTGCTGATCAGGCGGCCCTGGATATCCTGAAAAAAACTGGTCAGTCAGCACAAGGCATGTTGGCCTTTTTCGAAAAACTCGGTGATCAAGAGGCACTACTGACCGCCAGCCAGGATCCATATATCCGGACCCATCCTCTGACCCGAATTCGTATAGAAACCATTCAGGCAGCCGTCGCCCGCGCTCGCAACTCAAACTCGCCGGAACGCCTGGACTTTGTCGCGCGCCATAGCCGGATGAAGGCTAAGCTAATCGCTTTTCTGCAGTACCCGGCAGATACCTTTCGCAAATATCCAGAAAGCGATAGAAGTATTGCTGGCCGATTTGCCAGATCAATAGCCTTTCACAAGAAACGGCAGACCCAAAAGGCCCTGGATCTTATGTCGGGATTGATCGCCGAGTATCCCGAAGATCCCTATTTCCATGAATTTCATGGTCAGATACTTCTGGAGAGCGGCCGACCGGCTGAGGCCGTCGCGCCGTATCAACGCGCCGTCGCCCTGCATCCCGATAGCATTTTACTACGCATTGGTCTTGGACAAGCACAAGTCTCAGACGAAAAGGTCTCCCACATCGACAACGCGATCAAAAACTTGCAACAGGCCGTACGCATGGTTCCTGACAATCCTAGAGCATGGCGTTGGCTGGGCATGGCTTATAGCCGTAATGGTGACATTGGGCTAGCATCTCTGGCCACGGCGGAACGTTATTTCCTCACGGGCAAGTTCCGGGACGCTGTCGGCCAGGCTACTCGAGCTGAACGGACCTTGGCCAAGGGCTCGCCAGGCTGGCTGCGGGCCCAAGACCTCAAAGCCACTGCGCAATTGGCAGCCAAGCGCAGGAAGAAAAATTGAGCAATCCATCCCTTATCCTGGCCCTAGATCAGGGCACCACGTCTAGCCGCGCTATTCTTTTCGATGAATATGGCGTCATCCGAGCTATGGACCATCAAGCACTACCACAAATTTTTCCTAAACCCGGCCTTATCGAACATGACGCCAAGCAGATTTGGCAAGATATTTTAAAAGCCGCTCGGAACGCCCTACGCAAATCCGGCGTGGGAGCGGATCAGATCGCCGGCATTGGTATCACCAATCAACGCGAAACAACGGTAGTTTGGCGGCGTGATACGGGCGAGCCCATATTCAATGCCATAGTTTGGCAGGATCGGCGAACCGCCGAACACTGCGAGCGTCTGCGACTGGATGGCGCTGGAGGGCAAATTCAAGCCCGCACAGGCTTGATCATCGATCCCTATTTCTCAGCTACTAAAGTTTCCTGGTTGCTGGACAACGTCGATGGGGCGCGGGTCGCGGCGGAGTCGGGCGAATTGGCATTCGGGACTATCGATAGTTGGTTGCTGTGGAACCTAACTGGAGGGACTGTCCATGCTACGGATGCAACGAATGCCTCACGAACCATGCTGTTTGATATCCATCGCCAGACATGGGACGAGGAGCTTTGCACCTTGTTCAAAGTGCCAATGTCCCTTTTACCGGATGTCCGAGACTCCTCGGAATTTTTTGGGGCCACAGCAAATGGCGTTTTCGAGGCACCCATTACCATCGCCGGTATAGCCGGGGACCAACAGGCAGCAACGGTGGGACAAACCTGTTTCCAAGCCGGCATGATTAAATCGACCTATGGCACAGGCTGTTTTGTTACGCTGAACACTGGATTCCAACCAGTTGAATCCCGGAACCGCATGTTGACCACGGTCGCCTACCGATTGAACGGTAAGACCACTTTTGCCCTAGAGGGTAGCATTTTTGTCGCAGGTGCAGCCATGCAATGGTTGCGCGATGGCCTACAGTTGATCGACGCTGTACCCGAATCGGAGTCCTTGGCGAAAAGTGTCCCTTCGACCGAGGGCGTGGTAATGGTCCCCGCTTTTACGGGCCTGGGTGCCCCCTATTGGGATGCAGGAGCTAAAGGCGCCATATTCGGACTGACGCGAGATACCAGCGTCGCTCAGGTCGTCCGAGCTGGATTGGAAGCGGTTTGTTATCAAACCCGAGACCTTATCCTGGCCATGCAGTCGGATGCTCATGCGTTGGGGGATTTGGTAATAGACGTGCTACGGGTAGATGGCGGTATGGTAGGGAATGACTGGTTGATGCAATTTCTGGCAGATATCTTGGATACACCGGTCGACCGAC
>CAZDQC010000075.1:0-2388 GCA_964507245.1 uncultured Rhodospirillaceae bacterium | reverse complement strand
AATGACTGGTTGATGCAATTTCTGGCAGATATCTTGGATACACCGGTCGACCGACCAGAAGTAACCGAGACAACTGCCTTGGGCGCGGCTTATCTGGCTGGTCTGCACCAAAGCGTCTATCCATCGACGGAGGCAATTGCCGGGCACTGGCGCAGGGAGGCGAGTTTCTCGCCCAGCATGACGGCAGAGCGACGGGATGAACTATATAGCGCCTGGACAACCGCCGTTTCAAGGGTGCGCTCAGTTGCATGATTCGATAAAGCTAAGCCCTTGCTAATGGGTCCAGACGGTCGCAATATCTCGCCGCGAATTGCGCTTTATCTAGTTCTAGGGCGAATATGGCTATTCAACATTTGCGTCAAATCCTTTTGGCATGGGCCTTAGTCGTCACCGCAGCCCTACCAGTAACCGTTTCCGCCGAGCAATCCAAGGACCCCGAGACGGCCAGAATTGAGAAAATCATCCGCAATTACCTTTTGGAGAATCCAAAAATTCTGGTCGAAGCCATGCAAAAACTTGAGGCAAAGCAAAAAGCCCAGGAGGAGAAGGACCGGATAGGCGCCATAAGGAGCAATCGGGATGCTCTGTTTGCCTCGGCGCATGACTTTATCGTAAATCCAAAAGGCCCTATTCCGGTAGTGGGGTTTTTTGATTATCAGTGCGGCTATTGTAAAAAATTCCTGCCCAACGTGACACGGCTGCTTAAGACAGATAAGACCGTGCGTTTTGTATTTAAGGAATTTCCTATTCTGGGTGAAATTTCCGTCGTCGCTAGCCGTGCCGCACTTGCAGCTAAGATGCAGGGAAAGTATCTGCAATTTCATTACGGATTGATGGGCCTTCGGCAGCGCCTGACGGAAACTTTGTTGTATCAGACCGCGAATGATATCGGCCTGAATGTGGCGCGATTAAAACGTGACATGAAAAATCCGAAACACGACCGAACCATCAAGAAAAACCGGGAACTGGCTTCCGCCATGGGAATTCGCGGGACGCCCAGCATCGTGGTTGGTGAACAAATTGCACCAGGCGCGGTAAGTTATGATCGACTAATCGCCCTGGTGGATCAAGCGCGGACAAACTGCTCAGTCTGCTAAACCACTATCCCAGAACGGCTGCAAACCTTCGATGATGTCATTCGCCATCGGACCCATGGCTGCAGCACCTAGCGCCTCTTCCAGGTGCGATAGTTCCGCTAAGCCCAAGACTACACCCGAAATACCGGGATGGGTTAGTCCGAACCGCACCGCCGACTGGGCCCGGCTCCCCTGGCCGCCTGGCAGGACGGTCAGCAGTCGTTCCGCACGGGCATGTTCGGTAGCTACGTCGGCATTGGCGGTGATCGGAGCCTCGCGGCCATGAGGTTCGGGGCTAGCGAGAGCTCCGCCAGCGAATATTCGGATATTCATAACAGCGACGCCATGTTCTTGGCAGTCCGCAATCAGGTTATCAAAATTTGTCGTGGGCCAATCTCCGCTCATCCTTCGTCCAGCCGATGGATTGAGCAGGTTGTAGTATACTTGGGCCGATCCGACACGGCCACTGGCGATCAATTGCTTGCATTGTCCAACATCGCCCAGAGCAGTGAAACCAATGTGGTCGAACAAGCCTTGCGCCTTCAATTTGTCTAGGCAATCACACACGCCACCCGGCCCCAGAACATGTTCAATATCGAAGCCGCCTTGGCCAAAAGGATTGTGCAGCTGATATAAATCGACCCGTTCCAGACCAAGGCGGTCCAGGCTACCTTTTAAGCTGGCTTCGATTTGGCCTGGGATATCGTCGAGTCGGTCAGTATCCAGGCGGAACTTAGTCGAAATATAGGGTCGTTTATCCTCGGGCAGTTCAGCCAATAGCCAACCCAATGCTTCCTCAGATGCGCCCTGGCCATAACTTTCCGCCGTATCAATCCAATTGATGCCCGCCTCTAGAAGGCGGCGCATGAGCGTCCTGCGAGTTTCATCATCTGCATGGATCACGATACCGCCTACATATCCAGCGCCGAGAACTAGTTCTGAAACCTGCAATCCAGTATTTCCGAAAGGTCTGCGTTTCAACATGGTCATCCTCAAATTTACACTATGCCGCGATGCCCCCATAGGGTAGGCATCGCCATCTTGTATGCGTGGAGGATCGGAACAGAGTTATGAAGGATTTTCAAGAGTACACGACTTTTATCACAGGCGCCGGCAGCAGTATAGAATTGGACGTAGAGCAGGCGCTACTGGACGAAGTCGCCGATGTGGCGCCGGTAAATGTGGCAGAAGAAACCTTAAAGGCCGACATGGATGACCTAGCTAACACCAGAAAAAAGATCACCGATACATCTATTACATCGCCAATGCCACCATCATCCAGGAAGCCACACAACAGACCACCGATCCTTTT
>CAZDQC010000074.1:11028-16499 GCA_964507245.1 uncultured Rhodospirillaceae bacterium | reverse complement strand
AAATGTTCCCTACGCAGGATCGGATTTTCGTCGGGACCATAATTTAGGCCCAGCATGATGATGCTGCGTGCATCAGGCCAAAGGGCGTTGGGATGGCGGCGCCGGTCAGATTTTTCTACCAACCAATCCATATCCCCATGGCGGCCCATGGAGAGAAATTGATCGAGGCGGCCACCAACCTCTGGGGTCGCATCTGCCTTGGCGACGCCGACGGCGTCGAAACCGACCGCTAGGGCTTCTTGGCGGAGTTCAGAAATCGAGATCGGCATAATGTCTAGGGGGCGGCAGACCTGGCATGTGATCCGCCAAAATAGCTCGGAAGGATGGTCGAGACTTTACTCGCGCATACCATTCCTTAGCGCCGAGGTGCCGATCCCACGGTACATCGCCTAAATAGTCCAGACAGGACAAATGAGCTGCGGCAGCGATGTCCGCCAGGGAAAAAACCTCGCCCGCGATGTAGTTCCGCCTTTCCACCAAATAGGTGATGTAATCCATGTGGTAGCTAATATTCTCTCGTCCAGCCCGGATTAAATCAGAACGCGGTTCCCCCATACCCATGAACCTTTTCAACAGCTTCTCGCGTAACAGAAAATCCGTGACTTCCTGGTGAAACTTGCCGTCGAACCAGGCGACCAGTCTGCGGCATTCAGCACGATCCAGAGGTTCACGGCCCAACAGATTAGGTTCAGGATGGCAATCTTCTAGGTACTCCACGATAGCCTGACTGTCGGTCAGTACGGTACCATTCGCTTCGGAAAGGACCGGCACCTGGCCAGCCGGGTTCATAGCAATAAACTCTTGGCGTCTGTCCCAGTATTTCTCCACTACAAGTTCGACATCTAGGCCTTTTTCGAACAAAGCAATCCGAACCTTGCGGGAAAAGGGTGATAGCCAGAAATGATACAAAATACGCATGGCGTCAGTTTAGTCCCTGGTGCCGGCGTCGCATAGAGCTGCTAAACCATCGTGACCACGGCCTTGCCGGTAACCTTGCGGTCCATCAGCAACTGCATGCCATCCATCGCGCGTCCCAGGGGAACAACATGAGAAACGAAAGGATACAACTTACCCGCTTCGGCCAGTGCAAGTAGCTCCTGCAGTTCCCGGTCTCCAGCCTCAGGATCATTCCGGTAGGCTTCCCCTGCCCGGCAACCGATAATGGACAAACCCTTGATCAATGCATAATTCAAGGACATTTTTGGAATCCGGCCAGAAGTAAAACCAACCACTACGAGGCGACCGTGCCAAGCCAGGCAGCGCAGGGATTGGTCGAAAACATTGCCGCCTACTGGGTCATAGACAAGGTTTACACCGCACCCTCCAGTGATTTCCTTTACTTGATCCCTGAAAGAGCCTTTTTCGTAATTGATCACATGGTTGGCACCATATTGTTTGACAATTTCCAGCTTCCCGTCATCGCCGCCGGTGCCGATGATTTTGGCGCCATGCAGTTTCGCGATTTCGACCGCCGCCAGCCCGACCCCGCCAGTGGCACCGTTGATCAATACCCATTCACCGGGCTTCAAACGTCCACGTTGAAACAGACAATGGTAGGCGGTGAAATAAGTCACACGAAAAGCAGCAGCCGTGATGTCATCAAATGGCTTGGGCGTATACTGGACAGCGGACGCATCCACAACGGCCTGTTCAGCAAAGCCTCCGGGCCTGATACTGGCTATCACCCTATCGCCGATCTCAAAATTTTTGACATCATCGGCCACTTCTAATACCTCGCCCGCAATCTCGAAGCCGACGATAAAAGGCAGCGGTGGCTTATGTTGATAGCTTCCTTCGACAGTTAGGATATCCGGGAAATTGATGCCGGCGGCCTTGATCCCAATACGAATTTGTCCAGGTCCCAAGCACGGCTCGGCCACTTCTTCGAGCTTCAATGCAGACAAGAGCCCTAGCTCGCGGCAAACGATCGCTCTCATTACGCTCCCCAATTTTCAGAGCGTCAAGGACAGCTCGACCAACGGCGTCGGCCCACCCTCGTAGGACCCAGGCCCAATTGCATCAACCGCTTCTTCCAACCGGCCTTCCAATCCCATCAACCGGTCGGCGATAGCGATAATTTTCCGGTTTGGCTTGGCGTGCGGCGCAGCTCGGCGCAGCGCCAAAGCCGCGTCCATCTCGCATCCGGGATTATATTGACAAAGAATGACCAACGCCGCCGCCGTGGAACGGCTGACGCCAGCATAACAATGTACGATCATCGGGCCATGACGGTTCCAATTACGAGAGAAATCGAGAATTTTTCGGACATGCTCCTTAGTGGGTGCAATATTGCCCGCAAATGGTGCCGGCACATCATCCACCTCTATATGCAGATGCCGGGCCGGGTCTATGCCGTGGGGCGTGTCTGGTTCTCCTTCGATGCCCAATAAAGAAATAATATGGGTCACGCCCAGCTCGACAGCTCGTGCCTCCATAGTCCGCCAGGAAGAGATATAAATCACTCTTGGATCTCCCAATCTCATCATCACCACCTAGAGTATCCTAATCAAGACTGGAGAGTCTGCCTCTTAAGACCGCAAAACCTGAGGAGAATGGTGATGTCAAGTATCAAAAAATAATGCCAAGTTCAGGCATAAAACCTGATTGAGCCCTTGGCTATGGAGAAGCTTTACTGTTCACCAAGCAAAATCGATTTACTGAGATAAAAAGACTTGCCCCTCAGATTGCAATCACACCCCGTCGCTGGTCCCAGGTGCGAAGCCACCAGATGATTGGGATGGAAAGTAGCACGACCCATGCCTTGCCAATGATCTGCCCTGCTAGGAAATCAAGATTGCCGAACGCCAATTGCAAAAACAATACGCTGTCAATGACTAGGCCAACTAGGCCTGACGCAACCACAGCCAGCACCAGCCGTCGCCGTTGCAGAGGTGTGTAGACGGCAAAATCAACCAATTCCGACAACAGAAACGCTACTCCTGAGGCCACGACTAGAGCTGGCGTCGCCAGCGCTGCGGAGAGGGCCGCCCCAGCCAGAATGGCCCCAATGGCCCAGCGCGGACCCAACCGCCGTTGCACCAGATCACGCAGGACCAGTGCCAAGCCGATCATGGGAACACCACTGGGCGCCATGATGGAGGGCGCCACAGGGATCAGGCAAGGCGAATTAGGCGGGCAAACTGTTCCTGCATGTCCCAACAGCCAGTTGGCAGCGGGTATGCACAAGGCAAAACCGACCAGATAGATGTAGCCTTCTAAACGTGCTGTCTGCATGCTGCCTCAGCAAAGTAAATTGGTCGGTTAGGGCGCCCTAATGACAAGACAAAAGAAATGGGCCGCCAGTACGTTGGCGGCCCAAATCCCAGTATAACAAGCGTTACATCTTTTTACTTGGACGTCTCGGCGGAAATGGTCGGACCGAACCGGACATTACCCTTGCCGTCGAATTTCGTCATCTGCATCTGCTCGACCGGATAGAAATCGGCCGGGCCGGTATTTGCCATGATACCCGGCAGCAGACCACGCACCCGGAACTTCTTGAAGCTGGCAGCTTGCTTCATGATGTTCTCGCGGCTGAGATCATCCCCAGCTCTTTTCAGGGTGTCAATCATTAGGCTACAAACCGCCCAGCCATAAACATTAAACATATTTGCGGAATCGCCTTTGGGGTAGTATTTTTTCATGAAGGCGCGCCACGCATTCATTTCAGGGTCCTTGTCCCATTCAGGATCGTTAGGATCCTTAAGGTATGTAACGGATATGATGCCCTTTGATTTTTCCAAGCCGGCAGGCACAAATGTGGCCTTAATGGTAGCGGCAACGTCATTTAACAGATGAACCGGTTTCCAACCGATGGCATCCATCTTCTTGATCGCCTGAGCCGCAAATTTTGGAATGGAGATGTTGACCATCACATCAGCGCCGCTGTTCTTCAGGCTAATAATCTGGCTGGCCACCGTTGGATCGGTGACTTCATAGGTTTCTTCCTTGACCACCTGTTTTGCGTATTTGTCGCCCATAGCGTCCTTGACGCCAATCACGTAGTCCTTGCCGTAGTCATCGTTCTGGAACAACACGGCGACCTTGCTGTTGGGATGGTTTTGCAGGATGTAGTTACCGAAAATCCTGCCAATGGTTTGATAGTTTGGCTGAAAGCCCATGGTCCAAGGAAACTTTTTCGGCTGACCCCACTTGGTCGCGCCGGTAGCGACGAACAAATGCGGCACCTTTTTCTTATTCATATATTTGTGAATGGCCGAATTCGTCGGCGTGCCAAGGGTCTGGAAAGTCAAGGCAACCTTATCCTTTTCAACCAGCCTACGGATCTGTTCCTTTGTCTTCGGCGGGCTGTAGCCATCGTCATAGGAAATCCATTTTATCTTGCGGCCATTGATGCCACCCTCAGCATTCACTTGTTTCCAACAAGCACCAATAGATTTACCAATCGTCGAATAGACCGAGGCCGGTCCACTATACGGGTTGGTATTACCAATTTTTATTTCTGTATCGGTGACACCGGGAGCATTCCCGGCTACCGCGACACCCATGCCGGCCACGAAGGCGACCGCCATTCCCGATGTCAATTTGAGCGTCTTACCCATATTGCTCTCCTTGTTGAGTTTGTTATTACTCCAAAATATAAAACTGTGTTTAGACACAACTCAAGTCACAGATCCGCAACGCTACACTCCCAGTTAGGATTATCAGCGCGCTAACTTTCGCAAATTCCAACGTATGAACCCTGCGAAGCCCATTGGCATGATAGACACAACAATCACCATGACCACGCCAAAGGAAACCCACACCAATGCCTTCGAACTCGGATCACCACCAAAGAATGTGTCGACAACTGCTTCCGAGAAAGTTGGCACATACAAAATAAAGGCTCCACCGATAATTGCGGCCGGAATAGAAGCCAGACCACCAATTACCATGGCGATCAGTAGTAAAATAGCATGAATGAAAGTGAAGCTCTCTGGTGCTATGAACTCCACCACGATGGCAGACAACGCACCGGCAACACCGCAATACAGTCCGCTGACACCGAAGGTTGTCGCCTTATAAACAGAGGTATTAATACCCATGGTGGTGGCGGCGATGGGATTGTCGCGAATAGCGATCATCGCCCGTCCGGTACGGCCTCGCACCAAGTTCCACGCAGCAATTATCAGCAGAAAACCGAAGAACAGGCAGAAATAATACCACCACTGATCATTGCTTAAGAACGCAATGGGTGAATCATCCTTGAAAAGATCCAACCCCTGGACACCACCTGTATAATGCTCGAAATGCTCATATTTCAGAAGCTGCGGCGCAGCCACCGCCAGAGCAAATGTTGCAAGAGCCAAATACAGCCCCTCCAAACGCAATGCCGGCAGGCCAAAAAGAAATCCGGCAACGAAACAGATCAAGCCGGCAGGCACAATCGTCCAATAGTAGGCGATTTCCCATTGGGCCATCATAATACCGGCCGTGTAGGCGCCCAGTGCCATGAAAGCACTGTGACCCAA
>CAZDQC010000074.1:0-10928 GCA_964507245.1 uncultured Rhodospirillaceae bacterium | reverse complement strand
TATGCTGCAACGTAGAACTTGTCATTGCTAAACCCTCTGCACCACGACACGCCCAAACAGTCCTGAGGGCTTGAAGATAAGAATTATCACAATCACAACAAGCGCAACCGTAAGTTTGAGCTCGCTACCGATTGCCATACCGGCCAAGGGTTCGATGACCCCCATGAGGAAGCCGCCAATTACCGCACCACCCGGGCTGGTTAAACCGCCGACAACAGCGCCGGCGAAGCCATATAGCAGGATACCAAGCATCATGTTCGGTTCAAGATAGACCACTGGTGCAATCATCATCCCGCCAACCGCGCCAATGGCTGCCGCTAGACCCCATCCCAAGGCAACCATCCAACCCACGCTGATGCCCACCAGACGGGCTGATTCCGGCGATGCCGCGGCGGCACGCATGGCCAATCCGATAGGCGTGAACCGGAAGAACATAAATATCAGTCCCAGCATTATCAGGGTAATCAAGGTCATCCCTAGTTCATGTGGTCCTATTAGAACTGTATCGAATGGAAGCTTCTCTGGGAATGGGCTGGGAAATTCCTTAATGGTGAATTCCCAGATAAACCCGGCACCAGCATTGAAAATCTGGAACAACGCTATAAACACCACAATGTGAGTGAATACTGGAGCATTGTGCAGTGGCGCGAAGACAATGCGTTCAATCGCAATACCGCCAATGAAAGAGATCACGATACAGACAAAAAATGCCACCCAGTAATTTGCGCCCCAATCGATCATCTGCCAAGTAAGGAAGGCCGAAAACATTGCCATTTCGCCTTGCGCGAAGTTGAAGTGATCGATGGCTTGATAGATCATCACCACGGCTAAAGCGATACAGGCATAGATCGCGCCTGTCGCGATACCGCCCAAAACTTGTTGAATTAGCTCTTCCATTTAATCGATCTATCCTTTGTCAGTAACCGAGATAAGACTGACGGATGGTTTCATCAGCGCTAATTTCTTCCGATGTTCCCGAAATCACAACTCGGCCCGTCTCCAACAAATACGCATGATCCGCTAATTTCAGCGCCAGGGTTGCGTTCTGTTCCACCAGCAGCATCGACACATTTTCCTCAGTGTTGATGGTCCCCAGGATCTCGAATAGCTCCTGGACAATCAACGGCGCTAGACCAAACGACGGCTCGTCCAGCAGCATCAGGCGCGGACGCAACATCAACGCACGGCCCACCGCTAGCATTTGCTGTTCGCCGCCCGACAATGTGCCGGCCTGTTGGTTGCGCCGTTCCTTCAGGCGCGGGAAGTAGCTGTAAACTCGCTCCATGCCGTCGGCAATTTCCTGCGATTTTTTTAAGGTGTAGGCGCCCAGGCGAAGGTTTTCTTCTGTCGTGACGCGGACAAACGTGCCCCGGCCCTCTGGCACATGAGCAACTCTGTGACGCACTATATTTTCGGTCTTTTTTCCCGCAATAGAATCGCCGTCAAAAGTAATCTGACCAGCGGTTTTGACCATGCCGCAAATGGATCGTAGCGTCGTCGTCTTGCCAGCGCCATTGGCGCCCAAAATGGTGGTGATGCCTCCTTGCTCCAGCGAAAAGCTGATGCCGTGCAAGGCCTGTATGGGACCGTAAAAAGCCTCGAGATTCACAACTTCCAAAAAAGCCATCAGTCAGTGGTCCCCAGATATGCCCGAATTACCTCCGGGTTTTGTTGCACTTCAGCAGGCGTGCCCTCGCCAATCTTACGTCCGAAATCGATCGCGACGACAAGGTCGGAGACCGCCATCACCAGGCTCATGTGATGCTCCACTAGCAGAACTGTAATATTCCGGTCGTGGCCTATTTGTCTGATTGTCCCCACCAACTCGTCAACCTCGTCATGGTTCAGGCCCCCGGCGGGTTCGTCGAGCAGTAATAATTTTGGCTCACTGGCAATGGCACGGGCAAGCTCCACCCTTTTTTGAATACCAAAAGGCAAGCCGCCCACAGGATGGTAAGCAAATTCACTCAAATCTAGATATTCGATTAATTCCCATGCCAGATCCTGAAGCCATTTTTCCTCACGGCTGACCCAGGGCAGCCTTAGTGCATTGGAGAGAAAATCGCTCTTGCTGCGGGAATGGCAGCCGATCATGATGTTGTCTAGGACCGACATGGTGGCAAACAACGCCAGATTCTGAAAGGTGCGCCCGATACCTAAATCGGCAATTTTATGGGGCGGCGTCTCCAGAACGGTCTGACCTTGGAACAGGATATCACCCGAATTCGGGATATAAAGCCGGCTAAGGCAATTGAATAGGGTCGTTTTTCCTGCACCATTCGGGCCAATCAACCCCAGGATCGCGCCTTCAGGAACGTCAAAACTGACGCCGTCTAGGGCCACGATGCCTCCAAAATGCACGACGACATCCTTGACCTGCAATAACGGCTGAGCGGAACTGGACGTCTCCGCAGCGTTGGCTGAAACCTGGCTCATGGCATGAAATTGATTTGCGACGACGCAGTACAGCGCCCAGGAAAGGGCCGAACAGTAGACTGGAATAGCCAATTCATCTCGTAATCCTCTACTAAACCCCCGAAGCTCCTTAACCGGTGCTTTACTTATTTGGGCCGCAATATGCGTCAGCTTCTCGTGGGACGCAAAGAAAATTTCACAAGTGTATGCCTACCCGCATTTAAATACTAAAAACTCACAATTATTCGATATATTTTAACTAATTGCTATTGAATACGACTAAAATTTCAAGAAAAATTCCCGGGGCCCTATCCAGCTGTGGGTGTCAAAAGCGCAGCGATGAGCTATATCAGGGGACATGCCTGACGATCCTTTCGATTTGGAACAGATGACAAGGACCACGGCCCCGGATACGCCGGGGGAGCCGGTGTATATCGACCAATTGAATCCAGAGCAACGGTCGGCGGTGGAAGTAGTGGGTGGCCCGCTTTTGGTTTTAGCCGGCGCGGGTACCGGCAAAACCCGGGTCCTTACAACAAGGTTGGCTCATATTTTGCATCAGCGGTTAGCCTTTCCCTCCCAGTTGCTAGTTGTCACCTTCACTAACAAGGCGGCGCACGAGATGGCTCAGCGTACGGCGGAACTTGTGGGGCGCGCCGTGGAAGGATTATGGCTGGGCACGTTTCATTCCATCGGCGTGCGTCTGCTGCGCCGCCACGGTGAACTCGTTGGGTTGAAGAGTAACTTCACAATCCTGGACACTGACGACCAGCTGCGCCTGTTGAAACAATTGATCGAAGTAGAGCAACTAGATCCGAAACGTTGGCCCCCTCGCCAGCTGGCAGCGGCCATTGACCGGTGGAAGGATCGTGGCTTGGTCCCCGAAAAAGTGCCGCCAGGTGAAGGCGAGCGCTTTGCAAACGGCATGGGTGTGATCCTGTACAAAGCCTATCAGGAACGATTGAAAGTTCTGAATGCCTGTGATTTTGGTGATCTGCTGCTACATTGCCTGACAATTTTCGCCAATCATGGAGATATTCTAGCCAGCTACCAAAAGCAGTTCCGCTATATCCTGGTGGATGAATATCAGGATACCAACGTCTCCCAATATCTCCTTCTGCGTCTCTTGGCCCAAGGACATAAGAATATTTGTTGCGTCGGCGACGACGACCAATCGATCTATTCCTGGCGAGGTGCAGAAGTGGGTAACATTCTGCGGTTTGAAAAGGATTTCTCGGGCGCGACGGTGGTCCGCCTGGAACGTAATTATCGCTCCACGCCGCACATCCTAGGCGCCGCCTCAGGCCTGATCAATAAGAACGAGGGCCGATTGGGCAAAACTTTATGGACAGAGGTCAACGACGGACAAAAGGTACAGGTTCGTGGCTACTGGGACGGGGCGGAAGAAGCCCGCGCCGTGGGCGAACAGGTAGAGGACCTTCAACGCCAGGAACAACAATTGAATGAAATGGCGGTGCTAGTCCGGGCATCTTTTCAGACCCGCGAGTTCGAGGAACGCTTTCTGACACTCGGCGTTCCCTACCGCTTGATCGGCGGAACCCGGTTTTATGAAAGGGCCGAGATACGGGATGCTATCGCTTATTTGCGGGTTATCGCTCAACCTGACGACGACCTGGCGTTCGAACGCATCGTGAATACGCCCAGGCGTGGCCTGGGCAACGCGACTATTCAATTGCTGCATCAGGCCGCCCGCGGCATGGGCGCCTCACTGACACGGACGGCCCAATCGCTGATAAACGGAGATGACTTGAACGCACGCGCACGCAACAGCCTTCGAAAATTACTTGAAAACGTCGACCGTTGGCGCGGTCTGGTGGATGACATGCCCCCAGATGAATTGACGGAAATCGTCCTGGATGAAAGCGGCTACACCGGCATGTGGCAGGCTAGCAAGGAAGCAAATGCGCCGAGTAAACTGGAAAATCTCAAGGAACTAATCGTCGCCCTGGAACCGTTCGACAAGCTAAGTGGTTTCCTGGAGCATGTCAGCCTGGTCACGGATGCGGAAATGGCCCAGGCCGACGACGCGGTCAACATCCTGACCCTGCACGGATCAAAAGGTTTGGAATTTGACACGGTGTTTCTGCCGGGTTGGGAAGAGGGACTGTTTCCCCATCAAAGGGCACTGGACGAAAACGGTCTGGCCGCGCTGGAGGAGGAACGCCGCCTGGCCTATGTGGGTTTGACCAGGGCTCGGACAAGGGCCACCATCAGCTTCTCGGCACAACGGCAGATGTTTGGCCGTTGGAACATGTCCCTACCAAGCCGTTTTATCGAGGAACTACCTATCGAACATATTGAAACTGAAACGGAACCGGGCCTGTTCGACGGCGGGGCCGATCCTTTCACCGAAGTGATGGCGCCCGGGGCTTATACATTCTCGGACGAACCATCATCAAGCCGCATGCGCCAAGCGCCCCAAGCGGCGCCACCGCCAAGCTATATCGAGGGCCAAGCTGAACAGGTCATCAGTACGGATCCGGCCATATCCGACTACGCTATCGGCGAACGGGTGTTTCACCAGAAATTCGGTTATGGCCTGATTGAGGACATTGAAGGCAACAAGCTGTCCATCGCCTTCGATAAAGCTGGCGCGAAAAAAGTTCTTGATAATTTTGTACAGCCTGCATGACCGCGACCGATATCTGGCAAGCGATTGTCGTAGTTCCGCGATTAGCCGTCTCAGCGCTTGAGGAAGCCCTCGGAGTGGATGCTTTAGCGTGTTCTAGTTTTGAAACGACGCAAGGCGGTCTCTGGTCGCTTGAGATGCTTTTGCAAGGACCCCTGGACCAATCAGATCTTGAAATCCGGCTAGCATTAACAGCCGCGAGCCTAAACCTACCGGTCCCGGACTTAATTTTGAAGGCCTTGCCCGAAAAGGATTGGGTTGCAGAGTCCCACCGTGCGCTGCCTCCGATTCAAGCTGGCCGGTTCTTTGTCCATGGCGCCCATGACAGGGGCACGGCGCCTGATAGCGCCATTGCCCTGGAAGTGGACGCCGGTCGAGCCTTTGGCAACGGGCGTCACGAATCTACTTACGGCTGCCTGCTGACTCTAGATCATTTAGCCAAGATCCAGCGGTTCAGACGGCCACTAGATTTGGGCTGCGGCGCGGGGATTTTAGCGCTAGCCATGGCCCGACTATGGCGTGTACCTATCGTTGCTTCCGACATAGATTATTGGGCCGTGGCTGTGGCAAGCGCTAACTCACGGGTGAACCGGCTTCACCCCTGGGTGCGGCCAGTCCTTTCCAACGGCTTCGCAAATCCCGCGCTATCGGAGGGCGCACCGTACGACTTAATCTTCGCTAATATTCTGGCCCGGCCCCTACAACGCCTGGCGCCCCAGATCGCGGCGCACCTAGCACCTGGCGGCTGCGTTGTTCTATCCGGCTTATTGGCAAAACAGGATGCACAGGTTCGCGCAGCTTACCGGGCCCAAGGATTGTATCTGGTCCGGCGGCGGCAATTAGGCGAATGGCTAACCCTGGAACTAAGTAAATAGGTCAACTATCTGCCGGCGTTATCCGTTGAACCTAGAGCGGCGAAACTGGGTCCCAATTTGGCTGACGCTTTTCCAAATGTGCCGCCAAACCTTCCTGGGCCTCTGGGCCCTTGAAGCCCAACATCTCCAGAGCAAGGGAATTTTCAAACGTGGGCATGGCCATGCGATACCAGTTGTTTAATGCCAGTTTGGTCCAGCGGATAGCATTGGGTGGGCCGGCAACAAGGGTTTCGGCCACGGACAATGCCTTGTCCTGCAATTCGTCATCTTCTGTGCAGAGTGAGAACAAGCCAATCCGCTCGGCCTCTTCGCCGAAAACAGGTTCGTTTGTCAGCAGATGATATTTCGCCTTGGCCATGCCCGTCAGAATGACCCAATTGATGCAGGCCACATCGCCCGCAGCGACACCCAGACGCACATGTCCATCCAAGATCCGAGCGGATTTCGCAATGATCGAAATGTCCGCCAACAGGGCAGCAACTAAGCCAGCTCCTACCGCCACGCCATTCACGGCCGAAATGATCGGTTTAGAACAATTGATGATGTTATATACAAGGTCCCGTGCCTCTTTCCAGGCACCCACCGTATCATTCCAATTGTCGATATTGTTGCGGATCATACCGAAGTCGCCACCAGAGGAGAACGCTTTGCCCTTAGCTGCCAAAATTACGCAACTGATATCGGGATCCTCGTCAATATCCCGCCAGATGTAGGCCAACTGCCGGTGCCCTTGCGCGTCTAGTGAGTTATAAGTCTCGGGCTTGTTGAAGGTGATACGCAAAATTCGGTCGCCGGGGCTGTCATATTCGAAGGCGGGATATTTTTCGGCATAACGTTTGATCATCAAAAACTCCTATCCAAGGCCTGACTTGTCCAAAGGCACGTCTTCTCCAAAGGCACGTGTGGCGCAATCACGGTCCTTGATAAGCCTTGCCTAATGCCCTGGGTCAAGCCTCCAGGCCATTAGGCATTTTGGCCATGTCCATTTTGCTCCTGTCAAGATGTGATATTAGGTTGTATCGAGCGCCATAGGTCTATTATATGGTTCAGAGAAGACAAGCGGGGCAAAGACCCCGCCGACAATAAGACCCATTGGGAAAAACTATGACGGCGTTGCAAAGGATCGGGCCGATGCCACGTAGCCAGATCGGGAGCTCAATCAGGCCACGGCATGAAGTCGTGCGCCGTTGCGTGAACCGCGCTACTAGGCGCCTTGAGATTTAGATTCTGATAAAAATTGGGGATGGGCTGCTGAGCAAACTGCTTGAAATTACCGATTTAACTACGCAATTCGACACCTCAGATGGCGTGGTCCACGCTGTCGGCGGCATAACCTATACGGTAGAAACCGGTGAAGCGGTCGCCATCGTCGGTGAATCTGGTTGTGGTAAATCCGTAGGCGCCATGTCGATCCTACGCCTGATACCTGAACCTCCAGGACGTATCGTCAAGGGCGAGGTGTTGTTTGAAGGCCGCGATCTATTGAAACTAAGCAACGCAGAAATCCGTGATGTGCGCGGGCGCGACATCGCGATGATTTTTCAAGAGCCCATGACGTCGCTCAATCCTGTATTCTCCGTGGGCCGGCAGTTGACAGAAACACTGCTCCGACACACAGACATGAAAGTATCCCAGGCGAATGAACGAGCCCTGGAATTGCTGATCCAGGTCGGCATCTCGGATCCCGAGCGCCGCCTGGAGCAATATCCTCATCATCTTTCCGGTGGTATGCGTCAGCGGGTGATGATCGCCATGGCCCTCGCCTGCGACCCTAAACTGATCATCGCGGACGAACCAACCACAGCACTAGACGTGACAATCCAGGCACAGATCCTGGAACTGATGAAAGGCCTATCCGAACGCCTTGGCGTAGCCCAGTTGATCATCACTCACAATCTGGGTGTGGTGGCCCGCTACGCCAAGCGGGTCAATGTCATGTATGCAGGCAAGATCGTGGAAATGGGCTTAGCCAAAGACATTTACCACAATCCAAGCCACCCATACACCCTGGGTCTCCTGGCCTCCGTGCCGAGGCTGGACCAAGTGCGAGGCACTAAACTGATCCCGATCGAAGGGCAACCGCCGGATTTGGCCCGGCTTGACGAGGGCTGCGCTTTCCGACCGCGCTGCCGTTTTGCAACGGAGCGTTGTGCCCAAGAAATACCGGAATTAAAGACGGTTTCGGGTGAACATCAAAGCGCCTGCTGGAACATAGACACTTTGGTTCGGGAAAAGGGCTCGGCCGCGTAATCACGGCGGAAAACATTATGAACGCAAAATCCCATACAGACGTTGAGCCATTGTTGCGGGTCGAAGGACTAAAAATGCACTTCCCGGTGACCGAGGGCGTTATCATGCAGCGTACTGTGGCTCATGTGAAAGCTGTCGACGGCGTCAGTTTTTCCATTGCACCGGGCGAGACATTAGGCCTGGTTGGCGAATCTGGATGTGGCAAGACCACGGTCGGCCGCTGTATCCTGCGCTTAGAAAATCCTATTGAAGGTGAAGTTATTTTTGATGGCGAGGATATCGCAAATAAGAAATTAAGCCAGATCAGCCACCTGCGCCAGGACGTCCAGGTGATTTTCCAGGACCCCTTCTCGTCTCTAAATCCCCGGCAGAAAATTGGCACAATCATATCAGAGCCTCTGCGGGTACACGGCATTATCAAGGATGCCCAAAAGCGCCGCGAGAGAGTCGCCGAGCTACTACAATTGTGTGGCCTTAATCCGCGCTTTGCAGACCGCTATCCCCATGAAATGAGCGGCGGCCAGCGTCAGCGCGTCGGTATTGCACGGGCCCTCTCAGTTAACCCTAAATTTATCGTATGCGACGAGGCCGTTTCGGCGCTCGACGTATCGATCCAGGCGCAAATCATCAACCTGCTGGAGAACCTACGGGAACAGTTCAATTTCAGCTATCTGTTCATCGCCCACGATCTTTCTGTTGTCCGTCATCTCTGTCACCGGGTTGCCGTTATGTATTTGGGCAAAATCGTCGAACTAGCCGAATGCGACGAATTATTCGACAACCCGCAACATCCCTATACCCAGGCCCTATTGAGCGCAGTTCCGGTACCCGATCCCACCGTCGAGGAGCAGCGGTCGCATCAGATCCTGGAGGGAGAAGTGCCTTCGCCGACCAATCCCCCCTCAGGCTGTGTCTTTCATCCCCGTTGCTCGAAGGCCATTGAAAATTGCCGGCGCGAAGTTCCGGAGCTTCAAGAATTCAGCCCTGGCCATACCCTGGCCTGCCCGGTGGTGTTACGAAAATAAAGGTAGTGGTAACAATGCAGCCTACAAAATGCATTCAAGTGAGCTTATGAAGTGTGTTAGGGTTTCTTCATAAATGCAAATTTAGAAGAAACGACGGTAAGAAAAACAATCGAAAGGGAGACCTCAATATGAAACTTAGAACATTGAGTATCTTGGCCGGATCAACAGCGGCATTGCTGTTGGCGGCCAACGTGGCTACGGCGGCGACGCCGAAACGCGGCGGTATACTGAATTTCGTGGTGGGCTCGAAAATTCCCTCCATGGACGGCCACATGGAAGGCACCTTCGGGATGATCCATCCCATTCGGCCGTTTTACAGCACCCTAATTCGGGTAAATCCAGAAAATCCTGGCTCCACCACGGATTTTGTTTGTGATGTCTGCTCGTCGTTTTCCAGTTCCGACGACGGAAAGACCCACACCTTTAAGATCCGTAATGATATCAAGTTTCATGACGGCACGCCGCTGACAGCGGCGGATGTGAAGGCGACCTATGACAAGCTCGTATTCCCACCGAAAGGTATTCTGAGCCTGCGGAAGAAGTTCTTCGCAATGGTCGACAGCATTACCACGCCGGACAAATACACCATGGTAATGAAGCTGAAATATCCCTCGGCAACCTTCATTCCTTCAGTGGCGATGCCGTTTAACTTCATCTACGCCAAAAAAGATTTGGATACCCACGGCTACACTTGGCATCAAAAGAATGTGAATGGCACCGGCGCATTTTCTTTCGTCGAGCACAAGCCGGGCGCCTATGTCAGTGGCAAGCGCTATGATGGCTATCATCACAAGGGCAAACCCTATCTTGATGGTTATAAGGCAATTTCCGCACCGAAAATGGCGGTCCGTTTACAAGCTATTCGTGGCGACCGGGCCGGCATCGAATTCCGTGGGTTCCCTCCGAAAGCTCGGGATGATCTGATCAAGGCCCTAGGCGACAAGATTACCGTGCAGGAAGGTAACTGGAACTGCTCTTTACTAGCAACTCCAAATCACAAGGTGAAACCGTTTGACGACGCACGGGTACGTCGGGCACTGACCCTGGCGGTTGATCGTTGGAAAGGCTCCAAGAGTTTATCCAAGATCGCTATCGTCAAGACACCTGGCGGCGTGGTGTTTCCAAGTCATCCCTTGGCTGCGACCATGGATGAATTGACCAAAATCCCCGGTTTCTGGACCGATATCAAGAAGAGCCGGGCAGAAGCAAGACGGTTATTAAAGGAAGCTGGTCAGGAAAATTTGACCTTCACACTGTTGAACCGTGCTGTTGACCAACCGTATCGTATTCTCGGTGTCTGGCTGATCGACCAATGGAAAAAAATTGGTGTGAAAGTCAAGCAGAATGCCGTGCCGACTGGCCCATGGGTAGATTCCTTGCGGAAAAAGAAAGACTATCAGGTGGCGATTGATGCCAACTGCCAGTCAGTGGTGAACCCAATCTCCGATGTCTCAAAGTATTTGGGCAGTGCTTCCAACAACTATGCTCAATATACCGACGAAAAAATGGAAAAATGGCATGAGGCCATGTTCCGCTCCGGCGACCCTGCTGAGCAACGCCGGCTCATGCGGAAGTTCGAAATGCGGGTATATGGCGAAGAAGCCCACATTATTCCGACCCTGTGGTGGTGGAAAATTAACCCCCATCGCTCTTACGTAAAGGGTTGGAAGATTGCTCCGAGCCACTATCTGAACCAACATCTGGATCAGGTCT
>CAZDQC010000073.1:0-16658 GCA_964507245.1 uncultured Rhodospirillaceae bacterium | reverse complement strand
CAATTTGTTACCGGCGTTGTTCAATAGCCTCCCAGATACTAGCGGCTAGGTTGGTACCATCGAAACGACTGCATTCTTGGATGCCGGTTGGCGAGGTGACGTTGATCTCGGTCAAATAGCCGCCGATGACGTCTATGCCCACGAAGATCATGCCTTGTTCTCTTAATGTCGGCCCGATGGCATCGCAGATTTCCTGGTCGCGCTGCGTCAAAATGCTTTTCAGAGGTGTGCCACCCACATGCATATTGCTCCGCGCCTCTCCCTCAGCTGGAATACGGTTAATGGCTCCCACAGCCTCTCCATCCACCAGGATAACTCGTTTGTCGCCTTCCCGAACCGCCGGCAGATAGCCTTGTGCAATTATAGGCTCACGGGATTGTTCCGTGAACATCTCTATTAGGGCTGACAGGTTTTCATCGCCAGGCTTGATGTGAAACACTCCCGCGCCGCCATTGCCGAACAAAGGCTTGACGATAATGTCCTTGTGCTCGGCTCGAAAAGCATGAATTTCATCTGCATGGGCTGTGATTAGGGTGGGCGGCATTAGATCAGGAAAATGGGTTACGAAAAGCTTTTCTGGCGCATTGCGGACCGCGGCGGGGTCGTTCACCACCAAGGTTTTAGGATGAATATGCTCCAAAATATGCGTGGCGGTGATATAGGCCATATCGAAAGGAGGGTCCTGGCGCATCAAAACCACGTCAATTTCCGACAGATCCAATTCCTGCCAATTATCCAGTGTTGCGTGATTGCCAACCTCACGGCGCACTTCCAAAGGCCGTCCCCAGGCAACGACCCGACTTGTCTTCAGGCTCAGGTCCTTCACCAAATAGTGGTACAACCGATGGCCGCGGACCTGAGCTTCCTCGGCCAAGGCGAAGGTGCTGTCGGCATTGATGTCGATGGGCTCAATCTCGTCCATCTGGATAGCCACGGAAAGGCTCATAGGTCATCTTTCTTGCTATCCAAATTCATAAACCACTGTTAAAAAAATAGTAACCAAAATTGATGATGAGATTCCGATATAGTCACTTCCGTGAAGGCAAGAGCCCGTGCCTAATTTTACCCCACCAGGCAAACCAGTGAAAAACATGAAAGTTCTATCTCAGCAAAGGATCCCGCTTTCGCGTGAATGACAAAATCTTTGCACAAATGGCTACGTCCTATGACGCCCGTTTGGGATCGTCCTTGAGGACAACATGACTGATAACCTTAACTACGCCCTTGATATTCCGCGCGTGGCTCGTAGCGCGATCAAGTTCTTTCTTATCTTGGGCGATGCCAAACAAATATACCACGCCATTCAAGGTATCGACCGTATAGTTGATAGTTAAAACATTCTTATCGCCAAGTAATTTAAATTTCAACTGCGCCGTTATCCAGACGTCCTTGGCATAATCGCGCAGGGTGCTGCGGTCGTTAATCTCCAGTTCGTTCAAAACCTCTCGCACACCCTTGGTTTGCCATGCCGTGCGAGCAACGGCGATACGATCTTCGGGATTTCTTACATTGCCGGTCAACAACACCCGCCCTTCCACAACCTCAACATCCACCTTGATAAATAAATTTTCTGATTTCTCCAATAGCCTTTGATTGATCAGAGTTAGGATCGTTGCATCATCCAGCGCCTGACCCATGGAGCGCTCCTGCACCGCCGCGACGCCCACCGTGGTCCCGGCGCCAACTATGGCGGAGGCACAACTGCCCAGCCCAGCCGCCACCGCGATTAGGGCCGCGCAAAGAAGGATTGCTCCTGCCCACGCGTTCATCAATCCATCTCTTTTCATCTTTCTCGCCCCTGCATCATATCCCTCGCGCCTGTTAGGCATCCCAAATACGCTGTATTAGTCGTTGGAGCTCTACCACCATGACACCCAAGCGCAAAAATGGGCTCATCAAAGCCACCACGCCGCGCCACAGACATCTGTACCCCACTTTTAATCTGCCGCCGCTAGCGTTCGGTCATGAACTCAAGCCTTTGGCGCGGATTTAGATGCCGCGTCACCGCGATAAATGCCAACTTCCGACTCCGTTAGCCCACTATATCTAATTCTAACACCTCTGCACGATAATCTCGGGTCAGAGCGCAATACTCCTTCAAACGCAACACAGCCACCGCGACGGCTTCAGCGTTACGACCGTCGCAACAGTCACTGAGCCTGAGTTTGCAGATCGATTCGCGTGGCCTGTTCATATTGGGCGTTATTCTTCCTCGCGCAATCTCAAAGCACGATTATAAAGGTCCCGTCGCCTTAGGCCCGTGCGCTTGGCCACCGCAGCCGCGGCATCCTTGATGCGGCGGGTCATCAGTTCGCCCCGTAACAGCGTATCAATCGCGTCCTGGTCAAGAACTCCGGCCGTACCTTTCTCCGGGGCGACTAGTACAACAATTTCGCCCTTGGGTGGCCCAGTATCACCATAGTGTGAAGCCAAATTATCCAGATCGCCAAACCGGGCTTCCTCGAATTTCTTCGTTAACTCGCGCATTACAGCAGCCTGACGCCCCCCCAAAACCACCGCCATATCTGCCAAAGATGCGGCTAGGCGCCCGGCGCTTTCATAAAACACTAATGTCGCAGGAGCCTTAGCGACCGCAGCTAAGGCCTTGCGACGGGCCGCACCCTTTGCAGGCAAAAATCCGAAAAAGAGAAAACAGTCGGTGGGCAAGCCGGCACTAGCCAGGGCCGCCAGGGCGGCGGAGGCCCCTGGAAGGGCCGTTATGTTCAGGCCAGCGTCTCGCACTTCCCTAACCAAGCGGTAGCCTGGGTCTGAAATCAAGGGAGTGCCCGCGTCCGAGACCAATGCCACAATTTTGCCTTCGTTCAGGTGCTTTAACAAACGGGGACGCACCTTTTGGGCATTGTGGTCATGATAAGCCATAGTGGGACGGTTTATATTATGAATGTTCAACAGTTTGCGCGTGACGCGCGTATCCTCACAGGCGATGATGTCAGCGCAGGCCAGAAGATCCAGGGCCCGCAAAGTGATATCCCGTGCGTTTCCAATGGGCGTGGCGACAATATAGAGGCCAGGGCGGAAGTCATGGGCCTCGGGTTTTCCACCTTCGCCCATACGATTGTATTTCGTCAGTGCGCTAACTCTATCTGGAGAGGATGAAGCGCTTGCACTCATTGCGGTCATATTCCTGGATTTGTCTTCGGGCTGGACTTTTCTCCGCATGCCTGCTGGTCCTTTTTTCCTTGCTGCAGGGCTGCGCTCAAACGCCCCCTCCCAACGATGCCAGTTTGCCAGTAGTCACCCCCAAGGCAGAAGAAAAAAAACTAGTCCCCGTTAGACGAGCTGCGCCTGCGCCCAAGCCATTGCCGGTACGGCCCGTCGTCCAAATAACCTCTACTCCCCAGGCGGTCGCCGTGGAAAGCACGCCAAAATTGAGTCCTCCTTCGGACATCGAGGAACAGCCGATCCGGATAGGTTTGCTCCTGCCCCTCTCCGGCAACCATGGCGCCAGTCAATTGGGTCAGGCCATGCTGAACGCCGCTATGCTGGCATTGTTCGATTTTGGGGGCGCGCGCCTGCTGTTGATGCCCCGCGACACTGGCGGCTCACCGGACGGCGCCGCCAAGGCAGCCGCGGACCTAGTTGGTGAAGGTGCCGAGATTTTACTGGGTCCGCTGTTCAACACATCTGTGCAAGCAACAGCGGACATCGCTCGTGAACGAGGCCTGCCCATGATCGCTTTCTCTTCTGATCGGCAGGTCGCGGGCAATGGCGTTTACCTATTAAGTTTCATGCCCGATCAGGAAGTCGACGCCGTGATCAACTACGCAGTCAGTCAGGGTTTGCATCGGCTAGCCGTATTGGCGCCAGATGATCGTTATGGCCTGACCGTCCTATCAGCGGCACGAAAAGCGGCAATGCGGCACGGTGCAGAACTTACTCAAGCGGAATTCTATCCGCCCACCGGTGAGGCGCTGGACCAACCCGTCAAACGTCTAGCCCAGTATCATGGGCGAAGGCAAGCCTGGTTAGCCCGCCGGCGAGAATTGAAAAAGGATGATAGCGGCAATGCCCAGCACATGCTGGCGGCACTGAAGAATCTTGGAACCCTCGGTGCTTTGGACTTTGACGCAATTCTGTTGCCAGAGGGCGGCGAGCTACTGAATGCCCTGGCGCCCTTGCTGCCCTATTACGACATCGATACATCTAAAATCCGTTTACTAGGTACAGGTCGTTGGGATGATCCCAAGATCCACATGGAGCCAGCCCTTCTCGGTGGCTGGTTCGCTGGCGCTGACCGAGCAACGGCTTCTGAGTTTCGCCTGCGCTATCAGGCGGTTTTTGGGAATTCACCGCCCCGTTTAGCCTCCCTGGCCTATGATGCCATGGCCCTTGCAGCCGTATTGGGCCAAGAATCTGGCGGTCCCGATTTCCGCACCCAAGCCATCACCAATCCGAATGGATTTGTAGGCAGCGACGGCATATTTCGTTTCGGTCTGGACGGCATCGCGGAAAGGGGCATGGCGGTACTAGAGATCGAACGGAATGGTTTCCGTGTGCGCCGACGTGCGCCGACCACATTCGAAGCCCTTACGAATTAGCCAGAATGAACTCACTCCTCTTCGATAACGATCTGATCATCAGTTGGACCAGTTAGTGCAACACCGAAAACCGGTGTCGATAGTATTTAGTATTAACGTGCCAAGTGCACAAGATATGGGGCAATTGGTGAATAATCTTGAAAACGCTGCATGAGAGGTAGCAGGTGAGAGAAAAATGGCCCTAATTCGACTAAATTTATCCAGATATGTGCGGCACGTCCAAGCTGGTTTCAGTATTCCCACTGACAATGCTGCCGACTTCGCTAGGCCGTGGATTTCAACGGCATGCCGTGTTGCACGGCATGAGATGGACCGGTTGGCATCTGAACAAATGCTGACACACCGGTACTTATGGCCCTGTCGGGACAATCCGGTCTAAAACTAAATATCCAGATTTGCCCGACCGTGAAGAGTTCACGTGGGCCGGGAAGCCGGACAACGCGGCCCCGACATTAGTCGCGATAGAGTATAGGTTGGGCTATTGGCGCCAGTATGTTCAATTCAGGGGCGAAAAAATCATAATCTCCGATCAGCAGCCCGGCGTTGGGCTAGTTCAGCCATTACCCGGTGTTGATTATCGATGCTCATATTCTGCCATTGGGCAATTTCGTTGATCGTGCGATAACAACCCAAACAGAATTTGGTCTCGGTGTGCAGGATGCAGACACCCGCGCACGGCGAAACCAGTCTTTTCCGACCTCGAGCCCGGTCCGATGCTACCACGATAGTCAATCCCTATTCTTCCGTTTGAATTCAAACTAAAGGACAAAACAGAATTAATGCAAATACTCTTGAAGGATAGCGCCCGAACGACTATTTAACCTGCCAAAATTACCTCACAACGAACAATCAAGCAGGAAAAGAGGCGATACATCTATGGACTGGATGATTGAGGTCAAAGAATTGGTGAAATCCTTTGGCCACCTGACAGCAGTGGATGGGGTTACCTTCAATGTCCCAAAAGGCGAAGTTTTGGGATTTTTGGGGCCGAATGGTGCCGGAAAATCCACCACGATGAAAATGATTACCGGCTTCGTGACGCCCACGTCGGGCACCGTGCAGGTGGTTGGCTACGATGTGGATACTGACCCCATCTCGGCAAAGACGCAAATCGGATATCTGCCCGAGGGTGCTCCAGCCTATTCAGACATGACGCCCATAAGTTTTCTGAATTTCGTTGCGGACATACGCGGGCTAGACAGTAAGACCCGGCGGGAACGGCTGGATTACGTCATCGCCACTGTGCACCTGGAGACGGTTTTGCAGCAACCGATCGAGACATTGTCAAAAGGATTCAAACGCCGGGTCGGTCTAGCACAAGCCATTTTGCATGATCCACCGGTCTTGATCCTGGACGAACCAACGGACGGCCTAGACCCAAATCAAAAACACGAAGTACGCAGCCTAATTGCCGCAATGGCATCGGAAAAATCTATCATAATTTCAACCCATATTCTGGAAGAGGTCGATGCCGTGTGCAACCGGGCGATGATAATTGCCGATGGCCGCATTGTCGCCGACGGCGCGCCGGAAGATTTAGAAAAGCAATCGCCTTACCATAACGCGGTACTGATCGACAGCCAAAGCGACGGTATCGTTGAAGCCCTGGAAGCCTTGGATAATGTTTCTCTGGTAGAAGAGTTGCAGAGCGGCAGCTTCCGAGTCTATCCCACGGATAAAAAACCGATTGTGGCAGACGTCGCCAATTTGGCTCGAACCCAGGGATGGTCGACCTCTCGCTTGTCCGTAGAACCTCCGCGGCTGGATGAGGTATTCCGCAAAATCACCAAACACAAAGGCAGCCATCCCAGCCGCCACGAGGAGGCTGAGTAATGTCAACAACCTGGGCTGTATTCCGGCGGGAATTGAAGGGCTATTTCAATACGCCGCTTGCCTATATCTTCATCGTCATCTTCCTGTTCCTGACAGGCATCTTCACGTTTTATCTAGGTAGTTTTTTCATTCGCGGGCAGGCCGATTTAAAGCCCTTCTTCAATTTTCACCCATGGCTGTATCTTTTTTTAGTCCCTGCTATCGCCATGCGCCTGTGGGCGGAAGAGAGGAAATCCGGAGCTATCGAACTACTGTTAACCTTGCCCATCTCGCTATGGTCCACCGTATTGGGAAAATTCCTGGCTGCCTGGGTCTTCATCATCATCGCCCTGTCTCTGACTTTTCCAATGTGGATCACCGTGAATTACCTCGGCCAACCTGATCATGGCGTAATTATAGCCTCCTATCTGGGAAGTATCTTGATGGCAGGCGGCTATCTGGCTATCGGCTCCTGTGTTTCGGCGGCAACGAAAAATCAGGTAATTGCTTTTGTCATTTCTGTGGTCGTCTGTTTCCTGTTCACGGTTTCTGGCGCCCCTATTGTGTTAGATTTCTTTGCCGCCTGGGCACCCCAACCTCTGTTGGACGCGATCGCCTCTTTCAGCTTCCTGACGCATTTCAACGCAATTCAGAATGGTGTGATTGACCTACGCGATCTGATCTATTTCGTTTCACTGATTTTGCTTTGGCTGTTTGCCAACTTGCTGATCGTCGATCTGAAAAAAGCCGGTTAGGAGAGAGGGGCATGAACCGTTCAACCACCGCCGTCGTCGCTCTAATTCTAGCCGCTGTGCTGTTCTTTAGCGTCAATATCTTTTCATCTAACATTTTTCGATCCGCCCGTTTGGACCTAACGCAAGAGGGCCTGTATACCCTGAGCACTGGATCTGCGCGAATCCTGTCGGAGATTCCAGAACCGATCCGCCTGCGTTTCTATTTCTCGGAAAAGCTGGCGGTACAGCTACCCAATATCAAATCCTACGGCCTTCGGGTACGAGAACTGCTGGAGGAGTACGTTACCCACTCCGATGGCAGGATCAAGCTGGAAGTCATCGATCCCGAACCCTTTACCGAGGCTGAGGACGACGCGGTGCGATTGGGCCTTCAGGCCGCACCCCTTGGCACGGGCGAGAATATGTATTTTGGCCTAGTTGCCACCAATACCGTAGACGACCGGCAGATCATTCCTTTTTTCAACCGAGAAAATGAGGCCTTTCTAGAATATGACATGACCCGGATAATTTATAATTTAAGCGATCCGAGCAAGCCGGTCGTCGGGCTGATTACAGGCCTGGAGATGAATGCAGACGCCTCTCCTATGTTGCGCTTTGGCGGTGGACCGCAACCCTGGGCGATCGTGGCCGCAATCCGTGAATTATTTGACCTGCAGACCATCGACGCCAGCCAAGGCGCGATCCCGAAGGACCTTGATATTCTTTTGATTGCGCATCCCCTGGGCCTAAATGATCAGGCACTGTACGCAATCGATCAGTTCGTCATGGCTGGTGGCCGGGCCTTGATCTTTGTCGACCCTTATTCGGAAATAACGGCCCGCAGCCGGCGCCGGGAGCAGTCAGCCGGCGAAACCTTCTCCAGTTCAACTATCGATAAATTGTTGAAGCCCTGGGGCGTAACCGTCGTCACAGACCATGTGATTGCCGATTATCAAGCAGCTCAACAAGTCAATGCGGGGAGGGGCACAGGCCAACGCATTGTTCGTTATCTTGTTTGGCTGCAAATAGCGGCAAAAAATCTCAACCCCAGCGATGTGGTTACCTCTAATCTTGGGCCGATGATTTTTGCTAATGCAGGTACAGTGCGTTCCCTGGGCGATTCTAAGACGAAGGTAACGCCACTTATCACCACGTCCAAACAAGCCATGCGCATGGATACTAACATCATCCGATTTGGCCCGGCGCCGGATCGGTTATTAGAGTTGTTCAAGCCTGATGGCGAAACGCATATGATTGCCGCTCGGCTAAGCGGCGCAGTAAATTCGGCATTTCCTGAAGGCCCTCCGAAAAGCAAGGATGGGAAACAGAATAAAAATGCTAAGCCGGATAACGCAAAACACCTGACGAAAAGCAGAAAGGATATCGGCGTCATTGTCGTCGCTGATACGGACTTGTTGCATGATCAATTCTGGCTGCGGAAACAAAATTTGTTCGGCCAAGAATCCATCGTGCCAATTTCAGCGAATGCCGATTTTGTAATAAACGCCTTGGACAACCTGTCCGGTTCGACCGACCTAATTAGCCTGCGTAGTCGGGGCAAATCTAACCGGCCTTTTACCGTAATCCAGGCCATGCGTCTGGATGCAGAGCGGAAGTTTTTGGCCGAGGAGCGGAAACTGAAGGAGACTCTGGAAAAGGGCAAGGAGCGTATCGCCGAGCTAGAAACCAGAGCAAAGGCCACCGCCGGCAGCTTGTTGACGCCAGAGCAGCAGCAGGAAATCAAGACCATGCGGACGGAATTGTTCAAGACCCGAAAGCAGTTGCGCGATGTACAGCATAACCTGAACCGGGACATCGAACGTCTTGAGGGGAACATGAAATTTATAAATGTCGGATTGATGCCGCTGGCGGTGGCACTCATCGCAGCCATACTGGCCACCGTTGGCATGCGCCGTCGGCGGGCGAGCGCAGCGAGAAACTGAAGGGGGAGGGAGAATATATGAGAGCGAAACCCTTTGCCATTCTAGCAATCGTTACTGCCGTGTCCGTTGCTGGCGCGGCATGGTCAGTTTTTCAACGCAACCAAGCCACCGCATCTGGGGGGCCGCTGAGCGGCCTTTTCCCCGGTCTGATTAATCAGGTCAACGAAATCGCGCGCATCGACGTGCAAACGCCCAAGCTATCTTTTAGCATTGAACGGTCTAGCTCGGAGCGGTGGCAGGTAAAGGAACGCGATGGCTATCCTGTTAAGTTTGAAACTATCAAACAAGCGGTCGTTGGCATTGCCAACACGCGCTTATTGGAAGCCAAGACCGCCAAGCCGGAATTGCATGACCGACTGTTCCTGAAATCACCTGATGACGGCGGCCGTGGTACCACTATTGCCCTGGCCGATCGCTCCGGCAAATCCATTGCAGCAATCGTCGTCGGTAAGACTAAATCGTCACCCACAAAATCAGAGGATGGCATCCATTATATCCGGCGCCTGGACCAGAATCAGAGTTATCTAGCGTCCGGTCGGGTGGAGGTTTGGGAGACCATCGACCGTTGGCTGGATAACACCATGCCCACAATCGCCCGCCAGCGAGTGCGTACAGCCACGACTATCCAAGCCAATGGCACCCGCGCCAGAGTCACTCGCACCGATCCCAACAGCCGGGATTTCAAAATCACGGATATCCCCAAGGGCATGAAGCCCCTGCATGACACAGCCGGCAATGCCCTGGGTTCTGCCTTGGGCTTTCTAAATTTTGAAGACGTGCGGTCCATTTCCAAAGTCGATTTTTTAGACGCCAACAAGGCCATTTTTAAGACCTTTGACGGCGTTACCATCAAGGTGAACGTGAAAAAGGAAAAGGACGGCTATTGGCTTCAATTCATTGCCCGGTTTGATGTGGCCGACATCATGCTGGACGGCCTGACAACCGAGCAGAAGAAAAAAATGAAAAGTGCCGGGGACGCCAAAGCTGAGGTAGCCAAGATTAACCAGCAGTTTAGCCCCTGGGCCTATCGCATTCCCGAATACAAAGCTAAAGATTTCATAACCGGGGTCAACCAGTTGTTGGTCAAGGACGACAGAAAGAGTTAAGGGACGACGAAACATGAGCGAGGAAACACTCTCCTTCCAGACCGAGGTCGCACAACTTCTAAAGCTGATGGTCAATTCCGTCTACTCCGACAAGGAGGTGTTTCTGCGGGAATTGATCTCCAATGCTTCAGACGCCTGTGACAAGGCACGCTACCTGGCTATCACAGATCCCGGAATCTTGAATGACGATCCCGATTTCAAGGTTCAAATAAGGGTAGATAAGACGGCTCGCACTTTGTCCCTATCCGACAACGGCGTCGGCATGAACCGTGATGGCTTAATTAGCGATCTAGGAACCATCGCTCGGTCAGGCACCTCAGCCTTTATGAAGAACCTGAGCGGCGATGAAGCCAAGGACGTACAGATGATCGGCCAGTTCGGTGTCGGCTTCTATTCCGTGTTCATGGTAGCAGACAAGGTCGAAGTCACATCGCGCCGCGCCGACGAAGAGGAGGCCTGGCTCTGGGCCTCGGACGGTCTAGGGGAGTTCACCATAGACGAAGCCCAGCGCGAAGGCCGCGGCACTACGATTATGATCTACTTGCAAAAGGGCGAGGACTCATGGCTTGAAGAACATCACCTGCGAGGTGTGGTAAAGAAATACTCTGACCACATCGCCCTGCCGATTATGTTACAGGTCGACGATGGCGAAGAAACCACCGCCAATGAAGCATCCGCTATTTGGAGTCGGCCCAAAAAAGAAATTACCAACGAGCAATACACCGAATTCTACCACCATGTCGGCCACGCAATGGACGACCCTTGGCTTACCTTGCACTACAAAGCTGAGGGCAAAATCGAATACACGGGCCTGCTGTTTGTGCCGACACGCCGACCTTTCGATCTATTCGATCCCGCCCGGCGTCATGCGGTAAAACTCTATGTCCGCCGGGTCTTTATCACCGACGAGGCAGAAGGGTTGTTACCCTCGTATCTGCGTTTTCTGCGAGGCATCGTAGATAGTGAAGATCTGCCGCTGAACATCAGCCGCGAGATGCTACAGAACAGCCCCCTGATGCGCCACATGAATCAAGCTATTACCCGTAGGGTCCTGACGGAACTGAAGAAAAAAGCCAAGAAGAAGCCGGAAGCATACGCCGAATTCTGGGATAATTTTGGACCAGTACTGAAAGAAGGCCTTTACGAAGACCAAGATCGTCGGGATGTATTGCTGGAATTGGTACGTTTTCGCTCAACCTCCGGAAGTGATCTTGTTAGCTTAAAAGATTATGTGAGCCGCATGAAGGAAGGCCAGGAAGCAATTTATTACATCACCGGTGACGATATTGACACCTTGGAAAACAGCCCGCAACTAGAAGGTTTCCGCGCCCGAGGCGTGGAAGTACTGCTATTGTCCGACCCAGTCGACGATTTTTGGCTATCGGCAGTGTTCGAATACGACGGCCATGCATTAACGTCAGCCACCCGTGGTGCTACCGATCTATCAAATATTGGCGAAGAGCCGGAGAAGAATGAAAGCAAGGAAGGGAAAACCACCAAAGATTCGGACATCGCTACCTTGATCGCCCTGGTCAAACAGACCTTGGGCGAGTCTATCAAGGACGTGCGTACATCTGATCGTTTAACTGACAGCGCTGTATGTCTAGTTGCGGACGAAGGAGATATGGACATGCGTCTTGAACGCATGTTGAAGGCGCACAAGCAGTTGGATACCCAATCAGTCAGGATCCTCGAAATCAACCCCAGGCATGCCTTGATCAAAAACATGGCGACGGCCGCAACCAAAGGAGGCGCCGCAGACGATCTGGAGGATCTGGCACACCTTCTGTTAGACCAGGCCCGCATCATTGAGGGCGAAAACCTGCCCGACACGGCAGCGTTCAGCCGCCGCATGGCTACGGTCATGACCAAAGCTGCAGGCTGACAAGCGGGGAACAAAGTGGCAATCTGCTGTCTAGGGCTTGCCGTCATTCCTGCGCAGGCAAGAATGAATTTGGACAGCAGGCCGGCAACTCTTGATTAAGAGACCTCTTAGATGGTGTCTAATTTTCTGCCTGCGCAGGAATGACAGTAGAGCAGGGAGATCCCCATGCGCAAATTGACGCAAAGCTATAACCACGGTGCCAGCAATGTACCTTTGATCGGCCAGACCATTGGCGTTTTTTTCGATCATGCGGTGGACCTATGGGGCAATCGCTATGCTTTAATAGTGCGGCATCAGAATATCCGCTGGACCTATGCCGAACTTAAGGAACAGGTGGATGCTTTCGCCGCCGGTCTGCTGTCCCTGGGATTGGAACCCGGGCAACGCATTGGTATCTGGTCACAAAACAATGCAGAATGGGCGGTAACTCAGTTCGCCACCGCCAAAGCCGGTTTGATCTTGGTCAACATTAATCCAGCCTACCGGCTGTCGGAGCTTGAATACGCCTTAAATAAAGTGCAGTGCGCGGCTCTGGTAATTTCACCCAGTTTCAAGACGTCCGACTATGTCCAAATGGTGCGTGATCTGGCACCGGAAATCGATAATGGCACGCCCGGGCAACTCGAGGCGGAGAAACTACCTCATCTGCGAACGGTCATCCGAATGGGAGAGGAAGCAACGCCAGGCATGTATAATTTCGCTCAGATTGCGGCCATGGGCAGCGATCAAGAACGGCGAAGCCTAACGGCCCTGTCCCGCGAATTGCAGTTTGACGACGCCATCAATATCCAATTCACTTCTGGCACCACAGGCTTCCCCAAAGGGGCAACCCTGACCCACCACAATATCCTCAACAATGGTTATTTTGTGGGTGAGGGAATTCGTATGTCCGAAGACGACAATCTGGCCATTCCAGTGCCCTTGTATCATTGTTTCGGAATGGTCATGGGCAATCTGGCTTGCCTGACCCATGGCGCCACCATGGTTTATCCTGGCGAAGGGTTCGATCCAACAGAGGTACTGCAAACAATACAAGATGAAAAATGTACCGCTCTTTATGGCGTGCCAACCATGTTCATCGCAGCTTTGGACCATCCGGAATTTAATAAATTCGACCTAACCTCCCTACGTACGGGTATCATGGCGGGTTCTCCCTGCCCCATAGAAGTCATGAAACAGGTCATTGACAAGATGAACATGACCGAGGTGACTATCGCTTATGGCATGACGGAAACCTCGCCCGTTAGTTTTCACACGGCGGTAGATGACGAGCTTGAACGCAAGGTGGGTACAGTAGGTCACACTATTCCACACGTGGAATCTAAGATCGTGGATGGCGATGACCGCATCGTTGCCCCGGGCGAGACCGGCGAGATCCTTACGCGCGGTTACAATGTCATGTTGGGTTACTGGGACGACCAAGAAAAGACTTCCGAAGCCATTGACGCTGCCGGATGGATGCATACAGGCGATCTGGGTACAATGGACGAATATGGCTACGGAAATGTGGTCGGCCGGATTAAGGATATGGTTATTCGCGGCGGTGAAAATGTCTATCCCCGAGAGATCGAGGAATACCTCTACCGCCATGAAGCAATACAGGATGTTCAAGTGATCGGCGTGCCAGACGAAAGATTTGGCGAAGAGCTATGTGCCTGGATCGTACTGTACGAGGGACAATCAGCGAATGAGCAAGAAATAAAGGAATTCTGCCGAGGTCAGATCGCCCACTACAAGGTGCCCCGCTACATCAAGTTCGTTAGCGAATTTCCCATGACGGTGACCGGTAAGGTGCAAAAATTCGTCATGCGGGAGCAGATGATCGAGGAGCTCAATCTGGTCGAGGCCAAGACGGCTTAAGTCATATTCCTAATTCCATTGGCAATAATGTAAAGACCCAGAAATAGCAGCGCCGTGAAAAAGACACGGCGGAAGAGTTGTTCTGACAAGAGCTGGCGGATGCGCCGGCCAAGTACCATGCCGACCAGGGCAGGGACGAGGGCGGCGGCGGACATTTGCCCTTGATTCAGAGTCAACAGACTGTTGGCCCCCAAGACCACACCTAGGGCTAAGGTGGACAAGGTGAATAGGATGCCCATGGCCTGGACCAATTGGTCTCGCGCCAGGCCGATGGCTTGCAGAAACATAACACCCGGCACAACGAAGGAACCGGTCATCCCAGTAAAAATACCATTGACCACGCCCACGACAGGACCCAACCAAACCTCTCGGCTAACCGTGACGGCCAGACGCACGCCTGCCAGGCTTACCGCGCCATAGGTGGTGATCAACAGGCCCAACAGAGCGGAGAGTAGCGGAAGATCGATGCGTGTCAGAGCAGTCGCTCCCAACCAAACCGACGCCGTGGCCATAAGCATGAACGGCCATAGGCGACGCAGGATCATCAAACCGTGACCACCCACTGCAGCCTGGTAAAAATTGGTCACGAAAGATGGTACCAGTAATAGCGCCATCGCATTGGGAATGTCGATAACCACGGTCAATATGGCCAGGCTGACCGTGGGCAGTCCCAAACCGATTACACCCTTTACCGCTCCCGCAAGCAGGAAGGTGCTTGCGATGGTGACGATAGTCAGCGTGTCATACATGACCAAACGCTACCCGGACAAGGCGCCCGCGGCAATTGCTATGGCGTTGCATCAAATCCATACCAAAGCAGCCGGTTATAGATTAGCTAGCACGTCACTTTCCAGCCGATTTAGATTCTTTTCGCAATTTCCCTGTTCCAAAAGTCCCAAGGGCACCAACAGACGGCTTACACCAAGCTGGCGAAAGGTTTCGAGACTTTCCATTCCGCTCTTGTAATCGCGCCACAGAGAGGTAATTTCGATACTGTCCGGATCGCGCTCCGCTGCACTGGCTGTCGCTCGTAGTTTTATCAATATTTCACCTAACTCCTCGGCATTCCGGGCAAAACCAAACCAACCGTCTCCCATAGCGACCGTGCGCCGCAAGGCCGCCGGGCTGTGCCCACCGATAATGACAGGTGGATGGGGACGCTGATTAGGTAACGGAAAACTCTTGAAATTGTGCCAATCCAAGAACTGGCTTTGATGCTCGGCCAAATTGCCGGACCAAATCTTCTTCATTGCTGAGAGATAATCGTCAAAACGCTTTCCTCGGTTCCCGAATGGTGCGCCCATGGCCTTGAATTCCTCAGCCAGCCAACCTACTCCCAGACCCAGTAGTAAACGGCCACCTGAGAGGTGATCCAGGCTGGCAACTTGTTTTGCCAGTAACAAAGGATTGCATTGCGGCAGTATGTTGATGCCTGTACCCAGACGCAGCCGCGTGGTATGGGCCGCCACGAAAGAAAGAGTGATCAGTGGATCGGTAAACGGAGTTTCCATTGGCACGCCAATCTTACCCGAGTTGTTATACGGATAGCGCGAGACGTAGTCCTGGGGGATGACCACATGCTCGCCGGTCCAGACAGATTCAAAACCCATGGCTTCAATCCTCGCTACCAACGGCAGAAGGCTCTTGGGCGCGTCGTCCTGCGCCATATTGACGCCAAACAATCCTATTTTCATCCCTTTATCTCTCGGCAAGCTTAGGTGATCGTAGCTTCGCTCAAGCTATAGTGCCCGCGGACTTTCGCCGTGGGATCGACGAGTGAAAATCTATCGAGTATCCCTACCGACCGCATAGGTGTGGGCCGTTCTTGTGTCAATAACTCCGTCACGGTACCAACCAGACCACCGCTAGCACGTTGCACCGCTGCCGCAAAGATAACGCCGGTCTCCGCGGCTAACCTGGAGGCGCCCATTTGACCCGAACCGGCACCATCGACGGCCCGCCATAAAGTGCAGCGAATTTGCAATTCTTGGCTTTCCAGGATCGCAAGCCTTGCCGACACGTTTTGCGTCATGAGGCCTGTTTCATAATTAATTCAACCTGATCCTCGGGCACATAAGTGTAGGAACCGGGACGAAAATCATAGCCCAGATCACCAAGCAGACGCCGCTGACGCGGTGTGCACCGGTCAAGTACATCTCCTGTTACCGCATAATCATAGGGCCGCATAAACAGCTGGCAATAATTATACAGCAGTGTCTTGCGCGCTCGACCTGAGTTGTTTTTTGACGGCCCATGCCAGAGGGAATGGGAAAAAAGAAAACAATCCCCCGCCTCACCCATGAGAGGTACGGCGCCTGGCATCTCCGGTGACGGCTGCCTCTCGTCCAATTCAGGGAACGGGCGCATATGACTGCCGGGAAATACGGTAAAATTAGAAGAATTGGGTTCGAATACATCTGTCAACAAATATAAGGCCTTCATTGCCAAAGGCCGACTGCTTTCTGTGACACGAATTCTACGTAGGCCTTCGCCGCCATCGGTATGCGTGTAACCTAGAAAATCCGGCGTAGAGCTGCGCACAATGGCTTGCGACATGCTGAATGCCAGGTAGGGGCCCATAATATCCACTACGAGATCAAAGATGCCCGGCCGGTCGATCAAGTCGATGAAACACGGGTGATAGGACAGCAAGTCTCGACGATCCATAAAGTTTTCCGGGTCGGGATCGGCATGCTCTACCCATCCATAATGCCCGCGCGGTAAATCGGTAGGTTCCCATCCCGGTTTTGGCCGCAAAT
>CAZDQC010000072.1:10863-16684 GCA_964507245.1 uncultured Rhodospirillaceae bacterium | reverse complement strand
AAATGCGATCAACGCGTTGACACAGGCTTGCAAAGTCGGAAAGCTAGGTCGTAACAGTAGGAGGAGGCGATGAAGTTTACTTGGTTCAATCTGATGCCGTGGCCGCATCTACCGGTTGATTTTCGTGAACAACACCGATCCGTCTGGGTCGATATTCCATCCAGCCTATATGATCCAGTAAAGGGCCACGAAGTCTACAATTCCTACCTGGATCAATTGGAGTATGCCGAAAGTCTTGGTTTTGATGGCATCGGTGTCAACGAACATCACGCCAATGCATATGGGTTGATGCCTTCGCCGAATATCATGGCTGCCAGTTTAGCTCGCCGTACATCCAAGGCGGCGCTTGTTGTCCTTGGTAATTCTATTGCCTTGTATAATCCCCCCATCCGGGTAGCTGAAGAATTTGCTATGCTCGACGTGATATCGGGCGGTCGGCTAGTCGCTGGTTTCCCCGTAGGTACTTCCATGGATACTAATTATGCCTACGGACAAGTACCTGCATTGACTAGAGAAAAATACGCTGAGGCCCATGAATTAATTATGCGGGCCTGGAAGGAAGACGAACCATTCAGCTTTAATGGCCGATTTACGCAACTACGCTATGCAAATTGTTGGCCCAAACCTATCCAGACGCCTCGTCCACCGGTTTTTATACCCGGGGGAGGCTCGATCGAGACCTATGATTTTTGCATCGAAAATGACTACGCCTATAGTTATCTGAGCTTCACTGGTTACAAGCGGGCGCAGCTTTTGATGGACGGCTACTGGAACCGGGTCGACGAGATGGGAGCCGATAGGTCACCTTATAGAGCTGGCTTTGCGCAAACAATTTGTGTTGCAGAAACTGATAAGGAGGCCAAAGAACTTTACGCCGAACACGTCAACTACTTTTTTAATAGATGTCTGCACGTCTATCCGGGTTATGCCGATGCGCCGGGCTATCGGACCATAAAGACCATAAAAAAAGGAGCGTTGTCGCAATACACCCGTTCTAGCCTCGGTTCGTTGGGCAGGTTGACATGGGAAGAGCTGGTCGACGACGGCCATATCATTGCGGGCAGCCCTGAAACAGTGGTTCGACAGATGAAGGAACTGATAACCGGGTTGAAGGTCGGAAACATCATTTGTCTGCTGCACATCGGCAATATGACAAATGAAAAGACTAATTTGTCTACACGCCTATTCGCAGAGGAAGTGATGCCTAATTTGCGGAACATGTGGCCGGAATGGGAGGCAGACGAGCGTTTTTGGATCCACCCGTTGGAAACACGATCGGAAACGAGCATACCTCTTGCTGCTACCGTGGAGGCAGCGCAATGACGGTGCTGACCATCCAAAACCGCATGTTGGATATTGGGCATAACAGAGCTCAAGTCGAAATCTGGGAAGCCGGGGAAGGTGAGCCTTTAGTTTTTCTTCACGGAGCTGGTGGTTTGATGCCGAATGATCGTTTCTTTCTGGCTCTCGCCCAGAAATTCCGTGTGTACGCTCCGCTCCTGCCGGGTTACGGAAATAGTGAGGGGGAAGACGAGCTAAAGGACATGTTGGATACTACCTTGCACACCGGCGATGTCATTGAAGCTCTCGGCCTTGTAAAACCTGCGTTGGTTGGCCATTCCATGGGTGGCATGGTAGCTGCGGAATTGGCTGCATTGGCACCCAATGACGTCGAATACCTAACCTTAATAGCACCTGCAGGTCTTTGGCTCGATGAGTATCCAATTGAGGATCTATTTGCCAAATTGCCTTATGAATTACCTGAATTACTGTTTCATGATGTTGAGTTGGGAGAGAGGCTTATGACGGCGGGCCTGGATCTAGATGATCCAGAGTTTTTGTCCGAATTTTTGATCACCAGCGCACGACGTCTGGGTATGGCAGGCAAATTGCTATTCCCCATACCGGACAGGGGTCTAAGTCGCCGGCTACACCGGATTAAGGCTAAAACTCTCATCCTTTGGGGAGAAAATGACAAGCTGATCAGGCCGGTTTATGCCAATGCCTTTAAGGCGGCCATCGGCAATAGCAACCTGCAGGTTTTGCCTGAGGCTGGTCATCTAGTGACCCAGGAGAAACCGGAACAAGTTGTCAACGCCATTGCCGCATCGGTCAAGGCCTGATGAATTCGGCTAGAAATGTCTAAGGTGTTCGCACCCCAATGCAAAATGGTTCAGTTTGGCGCAGTTATTTAATGCCTAACCTGGGCTTGGTGTACCTACGACCAATGCGTGTTTTTTCCGTTTACCGCCAGGGACTAAAGTCGGGTAGACGTTTTTCTAGGAAGGCAGCCGCACCCTCCTGCTGCTCGCCCCCCTGGTGATAGTTGGGCGCGAAGCGGTCGACGATGTCCGCCATACGGTCTCCCATGATCGGTTCCATGTGGATGCGGAAACTAGCCTTTAGCACCTTTAGGCAGGACGGGCTGAGCGCCAGCAGTTCCTGACACCATCTGCCTACTTCGGCATCTAGCTCCTGCATCGGTACCACTGCGTTAATGAGGCCCCAGTCCAGCATCTGCTGCGCATTGTATTGCCGGGTCAGCATCCACATCTCGCGGGCTCGTTTGTGGCCAATGATGTTTGCCGAATGCGAGACTGGGTATCCACTGGCCGGGGAGCCTACGCGCGGGCCCGTCTGTCCGAAGCGGGCATGTTCGGCTGCGATGGTGAAGTCGCAGACATAGGCTAGATGGTTACCTCCGCCGATAGCATAACCCGGCACGCGGGCGATGATTGGCTTGGGGCAATCAACCACATAACGCCCCAGGCGCCATTCGATGGCGTCCAGACCGCCATCGGCCTCCCATTTTACGTCGCCGCCGGCGCTGAAAGCACGGTCTCCAGCGCCGGTCAACACCACAACACCGATGCTATTATCGTCGTAGGTGCGCAATATCGCGTCTTCTAATTCCGCAATGGTGTCCCCGGTAAAGGCGTTCAACGACTTTGGCCGATTGATGGTGATGGTGCAGACGTAATCCTTAATCTGGAATAAGATGTCCTTATAGTGATCACTCATGTCGTTCCTCCGCGCTCTATCGACTTTCTTGTTTGCTGCTCATTTGATTTGGTAGACCCTCAGGTCCGTTGGATTGGACGGAATGGTGCCGACCGTAGGCTTGTCGCCTTCTAGCTGTACCGCGCAAGGCGGCAGCAGTATCAAACCTGACCAATTTTTCGATTAATTTATCGACGCTGGAATACTTGAGTGCGGGACGTAATTTTGTCGGTGAACTGGTACCAGCCGCGCATGCTCGAGAACTCCGGTGTATCCAATGCCTCCGGCCCACTTAATTCATAAATTGACATATAGTTCTTTGCGGACGATTGGCTTTTTTGTCCGTCTTTGGTCAGGCTGGCACTGCCAGAGGATACGTAACGGGTGCCACTCAAGACACCCGGACAGGCCAGGGCGTCAGGTAAATGCTCTTCATCGTACCATTTGTTCCAGTCTGCTTCGACTTCTTCTTCGATCTCGGCGTTGACAATTAACAAATATTGCGGAAATGCAGCCATGTTTAGATACTCCGATAATTCAATTGGTTGGCGGGATGGAATACAGCCTATGGGAAGATCTATAATCCGGTCTAATGGCGTTTCTTCCGTCTCGATGTTTGACGACGACTGCGACCGCCAGCAGCAATTCTCCGAGAGTGCAGTTGTCTGATAATTTCTAATCTCTTTTCTTTGTCATAAGCTTCCCAATTTTCAATTTCTTCTGTCGTGCGCCAGCAACCCCGGCAAAATTGGTGTGCAGGGTTCATTTTGCATACTGAGATGCATGGGGATTCAATTTTCTCCATGGTTTGCAGGCCTCACACAGGAAAAAATCGCCGATGCAATTTCGGCATAATGGGCACTTACCCGTTTTGGTGCATCACTTCTGCACATTCGTCCATAATCGGTAAAACTTCGTCGGCCTGAGCCGCCGGAAGGCCGAATACCACCCGATCAACTCCTGCATCCGACATTCGTTTGATATCCCCGGGCTTCGTGGTCGTGCCAAATGCGGTAACTGGTATATCATCCGGGTTTCTGTCGGCTTCCGCCGCCATCTGACGAAATTTTGGTAACACGTCAATGAGGTCGATCCGTTCGGACACTGGCATCCACCCGTCACCATATGCGATAGCGCGCCTCGCGCTATGAGGAAAGGCGCCACCTACAAGGATCGGTGGGTGCGGTTTCTGGACCGGCTTAGGCCATGTCATCATCGGATCAAAATTGACAAATTCTCCGTGATATTCGGGTTTATTTTGCGTCCAGATTGTTTTCATCGCTGCGATCCGCTCTTCCATCAGCTTGAAGCGGGTCTTGAATTCTGTTCCGTGATCAGCCATCTCATCTTCGTTCCAGCCGCCACCGACACCGAATAAAAAACGACCACCAGAAATGCAATCAAGAGTGGCGACCTCTTTGGCTAACTGAATTGGATCGCGTTGGATTACTAAACAAATACCAGTCGCAAGTTTGATGGTCTTGGTTACCGCGGCAGCCGCTGCCAGACCCACGAAAGGATCCATAACGTCGTAATACATCTTCGGGAGGTCGCCGCCCGCCGGCCATTGTGATTTGCGGCTTAGCGGAATATGTGAATGCTCTGGAAACCATAAAGATTCGAAACCCCGATCTTCCGTTGCTATAGCCAATTCCATCGGCGTCATGGAATAATCAGTAGTGAACATCATCACACCAAATTTCATAGCGATACCTCTTCCATTGGCGAGTTCGATTGCCTCTTTGCTTTAGTTTACATGGCGCTGTTATTAAATTGAAAGTTTCAATTCTCGATCGACGATTGCTCCGATTGAATGTGGGGCAAAATTTCTGCAATTAGGAGATTTAGATTAGGCGCGATCGCTAAATCCCGGTTTGCCTGTAAGTCTGCACAACTGCGGCCTAAGGCAACCGACATATTAGGCTGCAGTAACAGCGCGAGGGCATTAACCTTTAGGAGTGATCAGGATGCCTTGTAGAACTCGTCTTAGCGGCAGGTATTAACTTTCCCATGGCATCATTGTTACCGAATATTAGTTTGGTTCAGGGGGTGTCCAATGCGGTATCAATCACCGACTTCCACACGGTTGGAATCATTTTTCTTGTCAACAAATTTTCGTAGCATTTCATTGTCCCGTTGGATTTAAAAAACCTGCATACGATAATAGTGAAAGACTAAATTCTTTTGATTGACAGTAGTCGCCCCAAACATGAATAATCGTAACCGGGTTTCTACATAACCCTCAAATTGAAATTTTTTTATCGTCTAATAAGTCATAATTCTTCTGTCCTTTTAAAACTAATTTAGCATTTTCATCTTTACTCAAAAAAAGAACAGAATGGGTGGAAGTGTCGTCTTGACTAGCCATATTGACCGGTTTTGTTTGATCCGCGTTTTTCTTTAATTCGATGATTACGAAGATCAAGGTTAGAAAAATTGAGATAGAACCTATTATAGTGGAAATTTCTACGATCAGTTTAAAATCCATATTTTTATTCCAATAAGAATTTCGGATGTAACTACTTTTTCTCTTACCCAGATTTGCGAACTTATCCTTGAAAATAATCATCACCGTTAATCTGACAATTAAAATAGCAGTTATGACCTCAAGCGAATGGGGTATAGGTGACTAGTTTGTGATTTTTCTGGCGAACCTATCATGGAGAAATAGTATAAAATATTGCGTTATTGGATCGAGGTCAGTGGGTAGTAGCCGCCCAATTGGGCTATAATATTTCGAATTATATTGTTCATTTCGTTTACTGTATCATTGGCACTGCCTTGAGATAGGTAGCGCTGTATAAAATTAGGGTTATTGACG